>NZ_MJKG01000001.1:327834-421469 GCF_002139545.1 Campylobacter sp. P0103
GTATCAATACACTGCCATAGATACTCCATCTCTACCTAGAAGCCTTGGAGAATGTAGAGAAATTTTTTACTATTGTATTCATTTTTGATAAATCTTACTATCTCTTCACATAGTGGTTTGCTATATTTACATTTTTGCATCTAGATATCTCCCTTTTTCTATGTGATTAAACTCAGGTAAAACTTGCATAAATTCCGCCATTATTGCATATTTATCAAATTTTCCATCTGCTATCATTGATTTTATATTTGCCTCAAATGTATTTAGACCTGCCCCATTTATCACCGGCTCATTCTCTATCACGCCAATACTAGCAAACCGCTCCATATCTAACTGCTCATTATCTGTGTAAAACTCCTCATAATCTTTCTCGCCGGTTGTATCGCTACTACCAAATAGGCACGCCCATTGTCCATTTTGCGCTAGTTGAGCAGCCTTTGCTCTAGCCTCATCTTCATTTTTACATATATATGGCTCATAGCCTTTAGAATGTAGATAACGCACCGCTATATCACTGAATTTTATCAAATTTAGCTTCTCATCTAGCTTTGGAAAGAAAATCTCTCTATTTTCTCCAAATATCGCACTTAATAAACATAATTCGCCAGATTCCTTAGGCGTTATAAAATATCTACGAACATCATTTGGTGCTACAATTGGCTGGAGCTTTTTAATTCGTTGTTCAAATCCGTGTAATAAGCTTCCATCGCTAAAGGCGACATTTGCAAATCTAGCCATACTTACTGGTGTTAAATTTGATCTGTAAAATGCAAACATCTCCATAATTCGTTTACTAGCCCCCATCATATTAGCAGGATTGGCCGCTTTATCGCTACTAACAGTGAAATATCTTTTTGAGCGTTTCATCAATTCATCACTATTGAATATATTTGTTTGAATTAGTCGCATTAATGTATATGGATCCTTTTCGCTTCTTACATGCTTTAAAGCACTTAAATTTAGCACATAATCATACTCTTTAGAATCCATAAAATCAGCAAATATCTGCGATCCAGCATCTATAGCATAGGTAGCAAACTCACCTTGTATATAGCCATAACTACTTCTAATATCACGCACTAACTCTACTAAGTTATTTTCACTAATATCAACTACATCAAGACGCATTGGCTCTCTAGCAAATATCTCTTTTACTACCGCTGAGCCGATACTACCAGCGCCACCAACTACTAAAAATTTAGAACTAGAAATACGCTCATTTAATTCATCTTTAAGTCTAGCCATATCACTATCAAATAGCGACTCACTCCTACCTATAAGATTTAAAACATCAATCATTTTATACTCTTTTTTGATTATATTTTACCAACTTATAGCTGAATTTAGTAAATTTAATACTCTTTTACCTCTGGTTTCCCAGAGGTAAAAAGGACTTGTAAAGTTTAATGAGTTTTAAAAGTGCGAGTTGATTAAATCACTCTACGAACGACCGCACACCGTGAGTAGAGTTAAGAGGCTTTTATCATTGCATAGCAATGAAATGTATATTACTAAAACTAACTTATTGTAGTAGTTTTAAGACATTTTGCTGTACAGCATTTGCCTGACTCATAGCGTAGCTTCCGCTTTGGGCTAGAATATTATATTTAGAGAAGTTTGCACTCTCACTAGCAAAGTCTACATCACGAATTTGGCTTTCAGCTGATTTTACATTTACTTGAGTAACTGTGATGTTATTTAGCGTAGCTATTAATTGGTTTTGTACTGAACCTAGGTCAGCTCTGATTCTATCTAGACTTTTTCTAGCTGATTCAGCTACATCAACCATAGCCTGAGCACCACCATAAGTATTTACACCACCATTTTGGTCTGTCAACTGACCAGCATTAGAAGCTCCACCATCAAAATACCCCATTGCTTTAGCAATAGCTGCACTAATTGTTCCTGAGTTCATATATTTTAAATTTACGCTAGCAGCATTATATGTAGCCGAAGCAGATACTGCCTCACTAATAGGAGCTGCAGACATACCGCTAATAGCAGATAGACCACCTTGCAAGCCAATTTTAATATCTCTAGCATCTTGGCGGATAAATGTTATTTGGCCCAATAATAACGCACCACCAGATGTAGAATAAAGAGCGCTTGTACCAGCAGTATATCCACCCATAAAGCTTGCACCAGATAAAATATTTAATCTAATAGCCCTACCATCTTTACTAGCTAAAACTAGTTTTCCATTTTGCAAGCTAGCCTCTACTCCGGTTTCATCTTTTTTAGCGTTGATTGCACCAATTAAAACATTATCGCTATCATTTGTTTTTGTAGTTATATTTCCAATAGTTATACCATTAATAATTAAGCCTTTAATAGAACCAGCTGATATAGTATTGCTAAAGATTTGAGTATTATTAACTTTTGCTCTTACACCAGTTTTATCGCTTACACCATTCATCATATCAGCAATTGCTTTATAGCCTTCAGTTCTAAAAATCTTATAATCAAGTTTTTCAAATTCATAGCCATTAGGATATCCATCAATTCCGCTAAGTTTTACACTAGCACTCACATTGGAAATTGTACTAAATGATGAATATCTTGCATTATTTGTAGTCTCAAACCTAGTATGCCCAATTGTATTTGAGTTTGTAGCACCTATGCTTACTTTAGCTGTTTCATTACTATAAGCACCTATTTGGAAGTTTTTGTTTGAAAAATTTCCATTTAGTAGCTGTTGGCCATTAAAGCTTGTAGTAGTAGCTATCATATCTAGTTCTTCTAGAAGTCTGCTAATATCATTTTGAAGTGCTCTTCTAGAATCAGCATTTTGACCATCTTGTGCTGCTTGGATAGCTTTAGTTTTAATAGTATCAAGTATTTTAATCTGTTCATCCATAGCTTTATCAGCAGTTTGGATGATACCTACAGCATCATTAGCGTTAGCAATGGCTTGACCTAGGGAGTTAGCTTGAGAGCGAAGACTATCAGCTATCGCCATACCAGAAGCATCATCAGCTGCTGTTTGAATTCTAAGGCCTGAGCTAAGGCGACCAAGAGAGCCAGTAAGTGCTCTATCATTTACAATTGCGTTTGCGTGTGAATTTAGAGCCGCTACGTTTGTGTTGATTCTAAAACTCATTATAAGTCCTTTTCTTAAAAAATTAAAAGTTCGATGGGGTATAAGCAATGTGTGTTCCAAAATTTGAAATTTATCAAAAATTTAAATTTTTATACCCAAATATATGAAAATCAAAATTGAATTTAGAGTAAATTTTAAATTATCTCATAAAATTTATATTAAAAATTTCTTAATTAAGTAAATTTTTATAGAGTTTTTGATATTATGCCAAATATTTTTTAAAAAAGGAGTATAAATGGATGCGATAAACACCCTATTTATAATGCTTTGTTCGCTATTGGTTTTGCTAATGACTCCATCACTAGCAATGTTTTATTCTGGGCTAGTTCAAGCTAAAAATGCATTAAATACTATAATGAATTGCTTCATAGTCTTTGGATTAGTATCATTTACTTGGATATTTGTTGGCTTTTCATTAGCTTATGAGGGTGACTACCTTGGTATTATAGGTGATCTTTCGGCTGCTTTTTTAAATAATGTTGAAGGTGTAAATGCTAATGGAGTCCCGCAACTTCTAAATGTGATATACCAAATGATGTTTGCCCTAATAGCAAGTGCTGTTATCACAGGATCGCTTGTTGGGCGTGTAAAGCTTGGTGTTTTAGCGATATTTTTGATCTTTTGGAGTATTTTGGTCTATGCGATTTTGGCTCATATGATCTGGGATGAGCAAGGATTTTTATTAACTCGTGGTGGGCTGGATTTTGCTGGTGGCGGTGTCGTTCATATCAGTGCGGGGACAGCTGGGTTAATTGGCGTTTTGATGGTGGGCGCTAGAAAAGAGATAGCGCATATCAGTGAGCAAGCCCACTCTATACCTTATGCCTTTTTAGGTGGTATTTTGCTATTTATAGGTTGGTTAGGATTTAACTCAGGTAGCGCTGGAAAGGTAGATGAGATCGCCGTAAATGCCTTTATAGTTACTATTATTTCAGCTTCTAGCGGATATATAGCTTGGATATGTATGGAAATTCTAAATAGACAAAAACCTAGCATATTAGGCTCTTTAAGTGGCTTAGTAGCTGGACTTGTAGGTATCACACCAGGTTGCGGATATGTAGGCATAGCAGCTAGTATAATAATCGGCGCTAGCACAGCTATTGTTTGTTTTTGGGGATTGATAGTTATCAAATACAAACTCAAACTAGATGACTCATTAGACGCCTTTTCATTACATGGATTTGGTGGTATATGGGGCGCTTTGTGTGTGGGGCTATTTGCTACTAAAGAGATAAATCCTAGTATTGAATTTGAAGGATTATTTGTAAGCTTTAATCCGCATTTGCTTTTAGAGCAGATTATGGGGGTTGTGGTTTGCTTTGGGATTTCGGCTATTATTAGCTTTGTGATATTTAAGGTTATATCATATTTTACCCCGCTTCGTGTAGATAGTGAGCATGAGAGCCTAGGTCTAGATGCTAGCCTACACGGCGAGAGCGCTTATAAAAGATAAAGTTTAAACTATCTTCATACTATGAAATTCGCAGATTAATGGTATTTGAGCCCACTAAATCTGCGAAATTAAATTCCAAAATTCTTAAATCAAATTATTTGATCTATTTTACAATTCTTGTTAATAATATATTAATTTATGTTATAATATTTGACAATAATCAAAAATTCAAAGGATAAAAATGGATATTAGCAAAGAGGTAAATTTTATTTGGAATATAGCTGATAAGCTCCGTGGAGCCTACACCAGTGATAAATATAAAGATGTGATTATCCCCATGGTTATTTTACGCAGATTTGAGTGCGCCTTAGCTGATACCAAAAACAAAGTGCTAGAAAAGTATAATAGCGAAAAAAACTGCCCAGCAAAAGTGTTAGAAAAAGCAAGCGGATATAAATTTTATAACACAAGCAAATTTGATCTAAAAGAGCTTAGAAACGACCAAAACAACATAAAAGCAAATTTGAAAAATTATATAGATGGCTTTAGCGACAATATCAAAGAGATATTTGAAAATCTAGAATTCCAAAAACAGATAGACAAAATGAGTAAAGAAAACTGCCTTTTTAGCATCATCAAAGCTTTTAGCGAACTTGACTTAGATCCCAAAATCGTCCCAAATCACACAATGGGCTATATATTTGAAGAACTAATCCGCAAATTTAGCGAAAATGCAGAAGCCGGCGATCACTATACAGGGCGTGATATCATAGCTTTAATGGTGGATATTTTACTTTTTGGTGTAGATATACAAGGCGATAATAAAGTAATTTCAGTCCTAGACCAAGCTTGCGGAACAGGCGGAATGCTAAGCATAGCAAATGAAAAGCTAAAAGCACAAAACAATAAAGCACAAATTTATCTATACGGCCAAGAGATCAACGGCGAGAGCTACGCTATCTGTAAAGCCGATATACTCATAAAAGGACAAAATGAAAAAAATATTTTAAAAACAGATACCCTAAAAAACAATGAATTCCCAAATGAAAAATTTGATTTCATCATCGAAAATCCACCATTTGGCACTTCATGGGGCGGAGAAAAAGCAAAAGATGGTGTAGAAGACGCTGTAAAACTAGCCTATGAGAGCAAATCTCGCTTTTTGGCAGGACTACCAGCCAAAAGCGATGCGCAACTTCTCTTTTTACAATCAGCCCTAGAAAAGGTCAAAGATAATGGCAAAATCGCCATCATCCAAAACGGCTCTCCGCTATTTAGCGGCGATACCACCTCAGGCGAGAGTCAAATTCGTCGCTATCTACTAGAAAATGACTATATAGATAGCATTATCGCCTTGCCAACAGATCTTTTTTATAACACTGGAATCGCTACTTATATATGGATACTACGCAAATCCAAGCCAAATGAAAGAAAAGGCAAGCTAGCACTAATCGACGCTAGTAGCTTCTATATAAAGCTTAGAAAATCAATGGGCAATAAAAGAAACGAGCTAAACGAGCAAAATATAGCACAAATTACCCAAATTTACAAAGATTTTAAAGAGAATGAGTATTGTAAAATCTATAATAATAGCGAATTTATCTATAAAGAATACACCATAATGACCCCACTTCAAAAGAGCTATACCATCACAGATGAGAGCCTAGAGAGCTTGAAATCTGCCTTTTATAATGACACCAAAATAACAGAATTAGAAAACAAAGATGAATTAAACCAAAAAGAGCAAAAAGAGCTAACCAAACAAAAAGAGGCCAAAGAGCTTGCTAGTGTGATAATAAGCAAATTAAATAACCATAAAGATAGTAAAAAATATCTAAACAAAGATGAATTTATCAGCTTTTTAAAGCAAATTTTAGATATCAAAGATACCAAAACACTAGACAAAATAGCCAAAATATTTAGCCGTGATGACGATGAAGCGCAAATTCAAAGAGATAAAAAAGGCGAGATTATCTACGATAAAGATAGCCGTGATAGCGAGATAATCAACATTAACGCTAATATCGATGAATACATGAAAAGCGAAGTCTTGCCACATCTGCCACTAGCAAAAGCCTTTGATGAAGGCAAAATCGGCGCCGAAATTCCATTTACTCGCTATTTTTACAAATACCAAAGCCCTAAAAGCACTGATGAGATAAAAATAGAATTCAAAAACCTAGAAAAAGAAGCAATTGAGCTTGAAAGCGGTATATTTGATGAGTAAGCAAAATATTGAATTCAAAGATAGCGGGATCCCTTGGATAGGTCAAATTCCAAAACATTGGGAGATTAAAAGGCTAAAATTTATATTAAATGAACGCAAAGAAAATAATAAGCCGGTTAAAACTGATTTTATTTTATCTTTAACAAATGAAAAAGGCGTTATCCCGTATAGCGAAAAAGGAGCGCAAGGCAATATCTCAAAAGATGATATTACGGGCTATAAGTTAGCTTATCCAAATGATATTATTTTAAATAGTATGAATGTAGTAATCGGTTCTGTTGGTTTATCAAGTTATTTTGGTGCGATAAGTCCTGTGTATTATGCGTTATATTCAAAAGAAAATTCAAATATAAAATTTTATAATTATGTTTTTCAAACTAGCGTATTTCAAAATTCTTTAAAAGGTCTTGGCAATGGAATTCTAGAAATTCGTATGAGAATTCCTATGTCAAATTTAAATAATGTTTTTTTACCTTTACCCCCACTCAATGAGCAAAAGAAAATAGCCGAATTTCTAGATAAAAAGTGCGAGATAATTGACAAAAGATTAAGCAATTTAGAGAGAAAAATTAAGAGCTTAAAAGAGTATAAAAAATCACTCATAAGCGAGTGTGTAACCACAGGGCTAAATCCTACAAATATGGAATTCAAAGATAGCGGGATCCCTTGGTGTCCGCAAATTCCTAGCGATTGGCAAGTTATAAATCCTAAAATTCTATTTAAACAAAGAAATCAAAAAGCAAAAAGTGGTGAAATTCAATACACAGCCAGTCAGGAATTTGGTATTATTTCGCAAGAAGAATATACACGAAAAACAGGCTACAATATGGTAAAAGTGCTAAAAGGCTTTGATATTTTAAAACATGTTGAAGTAGGCGATTTTGTTATAAGCATGAGAAGCTTTCAAGGTGGATTAGAATATAGCAATGTTAGTGGTTCTATAAGTTCTGCTTATGTTATGCTTATACCAAATTCTAAATTTGTTAATAATCGCTATTTTAGGTGGCTTTTTAAATCGTCAAAATATATAGATGCACTTCAATCTACTACAAATTTGATTAGAGATGGTCAAGCCATGCGTTATTCAAATTTTGCTTTAATTAAGTTAATTGTCCCGCCACTCAATGAGCAAAAAGAAATAGCAGAATTTCTAGATAAAAAGTGCGAAAAAATAGATAGATTAAATGAGAATTATACTAAGCAGATTACCGCACTAAAAGAGTATAAAAAATCCCTAATCTACGAGTGCGTAACGGGCAAAAAAGAGATTTAAATTGCTATAATTTCAAAAATCAAAAGGAGTTAGAATGAATAATGAAGTAGGTAATAAAAATGAAGAATTTGAAGGCTTTGAAGGCGAAGAAAGCTTAAATACACTAGCAGAGAATTTAAAAAAGGATTATAAAGAAAATTTGCGCATTAGCAAAGAAAGAACAAGTATTTTTGAGATTAATAGAAAATTGGACAATCCGGAGCGTGGACTAATAGAGCTAAACCCAGAGTTTCAAAGAGATGATGATAGATGGAATGAAAAGCAAAAATCAGAGCTGATAGAAAGTATTTTGATAGGAATTCCATTGCCTGTGTTTTATCTATTTCAGACAAGTAGCGGTATGAGACAAGTAGTAGATGGCAGACAAAGACTGCATGCTATTAGGCAATTTTACAAAGATGAATTAAAACTTTCAAAACTAACAATTTTAAGCGAATTAAATGGTAAAAAATTTAGCGAATTAGAACCATTGCTTCAAAATAGCTTTGAGGATTATCAACTAGAAATTTACGCCCTATTACCGCCTACAAATGAAGATATTAAATTTAATCTTTTTGATAGATTAAATCGTGGTGGAACACAGCTAAATCACCAAGAGATGAGAAATGCACTCTATCAAGGTGCTAGCACTAAGCTTATTAATGAATTAAGCCGTGATGAAAACTTCAAAAAAGCAACTAAGCTTAAAGAAAATGCTATAAAGACAATGAAAGATAGATATTTGATATTAAGATTTATAGTTTTTTATCTAATTAGGCAAGAAAAAATAGAAACCAAAATTGAAGGCAGCATTGATGAAATCCTTGCTAATGCGATGAAGGAGATAAATAATAAAGAAAAAGAGCTAAATTTAGATGATTTAAAAAATAAATTTAAAAAAGCCATGGAAAATATAACAAAAAATGACTCAGATGAGCTATTTAGGTTTGAAAATAAAAACAATAAAAAACGACCTTTAAATATGCTTCTATTTGAAAGTGTTGTTTATCTTTTTGTTTTAGCGCTTGAAAAAGGCGTGGCGGTAGACATCCAAAAGCTAAAAAAGTTTAAAAAAGATGAATTTGATAAGCCAGAGAGAATTACTTATGGTATTGATTCTGCAGAAAATATAAAATTTAGATTTGACTCTATGGAAAGGTTGCTTAATGATTAAAGAATTAAAAATTTCAAATTTTAAAAGCATAAAAGAGCAAAGTTTTGAGTTTAAGCCTTTGGTGATTTTGACAGGGACTAACTCATCTGGCAAATCATCTATTTTACACGCTATATTGCTTACATTAGACAATAAAACCAGCCGTTCGCTTCAAAGATTAACAAAGAAATTTGATAAATTTAGCATTGTTAGAAATGTCTTTATCAAAAAAGATAGCGTTGATATAGAGCTAAATGGGGAAGTTTATAAAATAAATGAAGGCGATGAAAACAATAAAATTTATTGCTCAAAAGAGTTAAAATTTGAAGAAAATTTATTTTTTATTAGTGCAAATCGCACTGGGGCAGAGGATTTAGCGGATTATGATGATTATGAAAAGTTTGGCGTAAAAGGTGAATATACTTTTGGATATTTCGATAAACATTGGCAAGAAAAAGCAGGGATTATCAGATTTAAAGATGATGAGAGCTTAAAAGGTCAGCTTTGGCGTTGGTGTAAAGAAATTTTTGAACTTGATTTTGATGTACAAACAAATAAAATAAATGAAAATTTTGTTGAGATAAAATATTATTTTAGAAATATTGATAAAGAGCTTTCACCTTTTAATGTAGGAACTGGAATTAGCTATGCTTTGAGAATTTTAATAATTGGGCTTAATTGTAAAAAGGGCGATATTTTTATCGTAGAAAATCCAGAGATTCACTTACACCCAAAAGCCATTTCAAATATGGCTAAATTTTTTATATTTTTGGCTAAAAATGGTGTTCAAGTTATCTTAGAAACTCATTCAGAACATATAATAAATAGCGCTTGCTATGAAGTGTGTAAGAAAAATTTTGATTCTAGTGATATAGTAATTTATTATAAAGCGAATCAAAATAGTGATTTTGAAAAAATAAATGTAGGAAATAGTGGTAAATTTGTAGATGAAAATGGTAATTTAAGGAAGTATCCAAGTGGATTTTTTGATGCTAATTCTGCTGAATTGTGGGAGCTTTTGTAATGCGTTTGAGCGATAAATTAGCATTAGAATATATTAAATTTAGAAATCAATGCGAATTTGATTTGCGATGTATTGAAGCTCTTTTGTGTTATTTTAAAGGTGAGTTTATTTTTACAAAAGAGCAGCTTAGCTATGCTAGCAAAGAAATTGCTTCATTTGATATGAATAGGTTTTTACCACTTCTTAATAAAATACCGAAATTTCGATTAATTCTCTGTGATGATAATGATCAATTTCCAAATGTGAATATTTTTAGGGATAGAATAGAAAATAATCTAAGCGCAACTTTTAAGGCAGGTGAGCAAAGAAATAAAGCTATAGAGCATTTTAAAGCACTGTTTAAAGATGCGAAATCTATTTTTATTTATGATAAGCACATTTATAAGAATCATAATTTAGCTAGCTTAGAAAAATTGATAGAAGAATGCAAAATACAATGCAATATTTATCTAGATAGAAATACCTATAATGAACTAAATAAAAATAAAAATCTAAGTTCAAAAATAAAATCTAAAATAGCTATAGACAAAGCTCATAATTTAAACAATAAAAATACACATGACAGATATATTATCATAGATAATAAAATAGAAATCATTTTAACAAGTGGAATTGATTATCTTTTTGATACAAGTAAAGATTTTACTTATATAATTAGGGAAATTTAAAGGGCAAAAATGGCTAAAACTATATATGATGAAAAAAGACAATATCAAGCTGATATAATAAAAGAATTTGCTAAAAATGGAGTTGTAGAGCGAAGCGCAAAGTATTATGATAAAAATTTAGCAATGGATAAAGAGATACTACTAGAGTTTTTAAAATCCACTCAAGAAAAGGAGCTTAACTCACTTGGGCTAAATGATGATGAGATAATCTCTAAAATCAATGACTATATAATCAAAAATGGAATTCTAGAGTGCTTAAAAAATGGCGTAATGATAAATAATACAAACTTAGAGCTAGTTTATAACAAAGAAAGCTCTGGTTTTAATGCTGATTTAGCCCAGAAATATGAAAAAAATAAAATCACAATAATACAAGAAGTAAATGCCGATAATGAGAATAAAGAGCGTGTGGATTTAGTGGTTTTTGTCAATGGTGTGGCGTTTGCTTGTATGGAGCTTAAAAGCAATTATTCAGGGCAGGATTATAAAGATGCTATAAAGCAGTATAAAGAGGATAGAAACCCGCAAAATAGGCTATTTGATAATAGGCTTGGTGCGATTGTGTTTTTTGCTTTGGATCTGTATGAGTGCTATATGACTACAAAGCTAGAAAAATCCAAAACTAAATTTCTAGCCTTTAATAAAGGTAAAGGAAAGGACAATGAGACAGGGGCTGGAAATGATGAGGCAGAGGACAAAATAAGCAATGTATGGTATCTATGGGAAGAGGTATTGGTAAAAGATAATATAATTGATTTGATTAAAAATTTTATATTTGATGATAAGGGGGTTATGATTTTCCCACGCTATCACCAGATGGATCTAGTACATAAAGTAAAAAGCGATATTTTGAAAAATTCAGAGTATAAAAACTACTTAATCCAGCATAGCGCAGGATCTGGCAAGACTAAAAGCATAGCTTGGCTGGCATATATGCTAGCATCTTTGTATAAAGATGGCTCTGTAAGATATGAAAGCGTGATAATCGTAACCGATAGAATAGTAGTAGATAGACAACTGCAAAATGAGATAAACAAGATCAAGCATCAAGAAGGATTTATAAAAGCTCTTGGCGATGATAACAGCTCAAAAGATTTAAAAGATGCTATAAAAAATAGTGTAAAAATCATAATTTCTACAATCCAAAAATTCTCTTATATCAAAGATGAATTAAAAAATTTTGACACCAAATGTGCTGTGATAATAGATGAAGCGCACTCTAGCACCAGCGGGTCTAATATGGAGGCTTTGATAGATACTCTTAGTGCTGAATTTAGCGCAAAGAATAAACCAAAGAATATAAGCCTTTTTGGCTTTACAGCTACACCAAAAGAAAGTACTTTACAAATATTTGGTAAAGAGATAGATGGCATGTTTGTACCTTTTCATCTATACTCTATGAAACAAGCGATAGAAGAAGGATATATCCTAAATGTACTTGATAACTATACAACATATAACACTCTTTATAATATAGTATTAAAAAGCAGCGATGAAGAGGTAGAACAAAACCAAGCAAAACGCAAAATAAGAGATATAATAAAACATAATACCGATATCATAAAAAGCCGTGTAGCTGTGATAGCTGAGCATTTTGCTAATATCGGTAGCGATATGCTAAACAGCAAGGCTAAAGCTATGGTGGTGTGCGAGGATATAGAAAGCGTGATAAGATATTATCAAGCTTTTTGCGAGTATTGCGTGGGGAGATATGATTTTAAACCTTTAATAGCTTTTAGCGGTCAAAAAGAAGTTGGCGGAGTGGAGTATAGCGAAAGCGGGATAAATGGCATAAGCGAAGCATCTTTGCCTAGTGAATTTAATAAAGATGAGCGCAGGGTGCTTTTTGTCGCAAATAAATACCAAACAGGATTTGACCAAAATAAGCTTTGTATAATGTATGTCATCAAAGCCCTTAGCGGAATAACCGCCGTCCAAACACTATCAAGGCTAAATAGAATTTGCCCAGAATTTCCGCATAAAACTACTTTTGTGCTTGATTTTGTAAATAAATTTGATGATATTATTGGTAGTTTTGCGCCATATTATACGCAAACTATGCTAAAAGATGGCATTGATATGGCTGATTTACTTGATATCAACGCAAAAATAGATGGATATAATATCTTAATGCCACTTGAAGAAAAGATGGTAGCAGCTGCTATTTCTAATATAGATGATAATACTCAAAAGATGATAAGGCCATATTTCACAAAAGCAATAACACAAATAAATAATTTAGATGATAAGCATAAAATAGAGTTTAAAGGGCTACTTACAAACTACAAAAAGATCTTTTTACACTTAAAAATCATTTTTGGTGATATTTCTAGCGATAAGCTAAAGAATAGATATATTTTTATAGAAATTTTGCTCAAACAGCTTATAAATGAAAATAGAAGTAGCGAAAATATAGATATAGACATAGGCGTGATAAATGTTCAAGTACTAAAAAACCAAACACATACAAAAGAAAATATTAAACCAGATCCAGTGATGGAGATGAGTGCCTTTGGCTCAATGAAGATTGATTCTAGCAAGCTAGAAAAGCTCTCAATAATTATAAAAAAAATTAATGATAATCTTAGTCTAAATATGGAAGAAAACTCGCAAATTAAAGCTATTATAAATATCTCTGAGAAACTACTAAATAGCGCCAAGCTACAAAGCGGAGCAAAAAATAATAATAAAGATGATTTTACAAAACTTTATAATGATGAATTAAATGATATTTTAACAGATAATTATAATGATACGCAATTTGGTGCTTTATACGGCCAACTATTAAATAATCAAACCTATATAAATGAAATTTTCATACCATTTAGAGATAATATTTATGATATTTTAGAAAAAAGATAGGTTAAAATTTGGCATAAATAGCCGATTTTCATCGGCTCTTAGCCTTGCTTTGAGGTTATGAAATTTGGGTTAAATAGCATTAGAAAAGCTATTTGAATTTGATTTTAAGAGAGAAACGACCTTAAAATCAGCGTTTAAAGTATTTAAAGCATTATAAAAAGAGATTTTAAAAATTAAAGAAAATTTAAAAAAATTAAAAAGATATTAAAAATTTAAAAAAGAAATTTAAGTGGTGGGTTTACCAGGACTCGAACCTGGGACCATCCGGTTATGAGCCGGATGCTCTAACCAACTGAGCTATAAACCCACTTGAAATAAGAGTTGAAATTATACAGAATAATTCCTTAAATCTATATAAAACAACTCTAAAAATTAAAATTAGACTAGATAAATTTATCTTTAAAGCTGACTTTGTTTATCTCTCATTTTATTAAATTCATCATTAATAACAGATGAATTTGGCTCTTGCGACATTCTTTCTAACATATTGTTATAGCGATTTACCAGCCAGATTACAAGAGATGATAGCAAGAATGCAGGCAATAATTCATAAACTATACTTGAAAGACCAAATAATATCCATAAAAGTACCGTTACACCACCGATTATAATTCCAGCAAGCGCAGATAAGGCGCTCATATGACGTGAATATAGACTAAATAATAAAACAGGTCCGAAGCTCGCACCAAATCCAGCCCATGCATTACCCACAACTCCAAGTACTGTATCGCTAGAATTAAATCCAATAATTGTAGCAATCACAGCTACAATTATAACCGAAATTCGCCCCGTCAATACCTGAGTTCTATCGCTTACATCATGTTTATAAAAAGCAAAGATAAAATCCCTAGTAACAGAACTAGCGCTAACTAAAAGCTGAGATGATATAGTACTCATAATGGCTGCTAAAACTGCTGAAATAATCACACCTACAATAAATGGGTGAAATAAAGTGTCACCAAGCTTTAAAAATACAGTCTCTGGATCAAATAAAGGATTGCCATTTTGCGAAAAATATACAAAACCAATAAGCCCACTAGCCATCGCACCAACTAAGCCAATAACCATCCATGAAATTCCAATGCGTCTAGCCGAGCTAAGCTCTTTAGCATCTCTAATAGCCATAAACCGCACAATAATATGCGGCTGACCAAAATAACCAAATCCCCAAGCCAAAAGCCCCAAAATACCTAAAAATGTCTGTCCGGCAAAGATATTTAAATGGTCATAATTTGCTGCGTGACTATACTCATTTAAAAGCGCAAAAAAGCTTGAGCCTTCTGGAATATCAATACTAAAATATGCTACTAATGGGATACAGACCAACACTAAAAACATTAAAATACCTTGGAATGCATCAGTTAGACACACAGCCTTAAATCCGCCAAAAAATGTATAAAATACCACTATAAATAGAGTTACTGCAGCACCAAGAGCAAAATCTAAACCAAAAAAGCTCTCAAATGTCTTGCCTCCTGCGATGATACCACTACTTACATAAAGTGTGTAGAATACCAAAATAAAAATTCCTGAAATTATGCGTAAGACTTTTGTTTTATCCTTAAATCTATTTTCTAAATAATCAGGAATAGTAATGCTATCGCCAGAAATTTCAGTATATACCCTAAGCCTACTGGCTAAATACTTATAATTCGCCCACGCACCAATGCTAAGTCCTATAGCAATCCATGCATTACAAATTCCACTTAGATACAACGCTCCAGGCAATCCAAGAAGCATCCAACCACTCATATCGCTAGCACCAGCACTTAATGCGGTCATAAATGGCCCTAAAGAGCGATTATCTAGCAAGTACTCATTTAAATTTGACTTTTTATTATAAGCTAGGCGACCAATCACCAAAAGCACCGCAAAATATAGCCCAATAGCTAAATAGGTAGTAAAATCCAAATTCTCTCCTTATTTACTGTTTTTTTTCTTTAAATATTTTTCATCTATATAACCCATATCTGCAAGCTTATCAAAAATTCTAGCAAGTATCGGTCCAGCCGCACCTCCGCCGCTTGCACCATGTTCTACTAATACAGTTACTATATATCTAGGATTCTCGTATGGAGCATATCCTGTCATCCATGCATGTGAGCGCTCATAATATTCCATATCAACCTCTTTTATGCGCACCTTATCTTCTTGACTAATTCCTACTACTTGAGCAGTACCTGATTTAGCTGCTATGGTAACCTTTGATGGGCTTAATACTCTAAATCCTGTACCGCCTGGAATATTAGCTACTGCATGCATTCCTTCTCTTATATATTTTAGAGCTGATTTTTCTTTTTGGCTTAAAATATCTCTAGCATGCCACTCTTGAGGCACTCCATTGATACTACCAATAAAATGCGGTGTAACATCATGCCCCATTGCAAAAATTGCCGTATCTCTAGCTACTTGCATAGGAGTTGCTAAGAAGCTACCCTGACCTATACTAGTATTAATAGTATCACCTTGATACCATGGCTGATTTAATCTCATTTTTTTCCACTGAGCATCTGGAACAATTCCTATATACTCATTTGGCAAATCAACTCCAGTTTTAACTCCAAAGCCATAGCGTCTAAGAACTGGCGCCATAATATCAATTCCTACATTATATGCTCCACGATAAAAATATGTATCACAGCTATCACGCAAAGCCTCGACTATAGTCATCATCTCAGAGCCATAATTTTTCCAATTTCTAAATTTTCTATCACCTAGCTCAAGATATGGATCACAAAGTATCCGTGATGTTGGTGCATATTTTCCACTCTCAAAAAATGCCATACCCATCGCCATCTTTACAACACTTCCAGGTGGATATAGTGCATTTATTAATTTATTAGTAAATGGATGATCTGGATTATTCATCATCTCATTCCAATCGCTTTGACTAATACCAGTTACAAATTGATTCAAATCATACTCTGGCAAGCTTGCTGCTGCTAAAATAGATCCATCAATTCCATCCATAACTACTACCGCACCAGCTGGACGATCAAAAGCTTGATATAAGTACTTTTGTAATTCCAAATCAATAGTTAAAGATATATCAGTGCTGCTTGGCTTAATATAACCAATCTCTTCTACAACCTTATTTAGTGCAGTAACCTTGGTAGTTCTTTGACCTTCTACTCCTTGTAAAATTTCATTATAATAGCGCTCAATTCCACTACGACCTGTATAGTTAGTCAGTTTTGAAAGCGGATTTGCCTCTATATCTTTTAAATTTGCCCTACCAACATATCCAATAACATGGCTAGCTAACTCACCTAATGGATAATGACGGATAGAAACTGGATTTACCGAGGTATTTTCACGCAAATTTAGCCTAGCAAAATGTGGTAAAACTCTATCATAATCTAAAAAATTTACAACATTTACAAAATCTTGTGAATAAGGAGAGTCATTTTTTATATACTCCCTTTTTAGCTTTGTAGCGTTTAAATCTGGAAACACTGAGATTATAAAGTTTATCTCATCATCTAATACTTTTAAATTTCGTCTTAAATGTGGCTTAATAGAGATCTCAAATCCTAATTTATTTACTGCTAAAGGCTGGCCATTTTTATCTAAAATTTGACCACGAACCGGAGCAATATCTTCAGTTTTTATTGCATTTTTTTCGGCAATCTGCTCATAATACTCATTTGATTTAATACTTAAATAATAGATACGAGTAAGCAAAATAATCCATACAAGAACGATAATTCCATATACAATAGTTAGCCTCATAGCACCCGCCCTCTAAATATTACAAGTGCTATTAGTGATTCTATCGCAGCATATAGCAAATACTCATAGCTTAGCTCAAGACGAGGCTGATTAAGTATATAAAGTGCAATATTACTCATAACCAAAGTAAGAATATAGCCTGAAAATACATATATAGTTATTAATAGCTTTCTCCATTTGATATTTGTCTTTAGCCAATCATCAAGAAGATAGTAAAATAACAACCATGCTAAAAGCACCGAGCAAAACTCAAATCCATTTAATTGTTCAGCAAAAAATAAA
This sequence comes from Campylobacter sp. P0103, assembly GCF_002139545.1. Taxonomy (NCBI): domain Bacteria; kingdom Pseudomonadati; phylum Campylobacterota; class Epsilonproteobacteria; order Campylobacterales; family Campylobacteraceae; genus Campylobacter; species Campylobacter sp. P0103. Next base: position 345,528 of record NZ_MJKG01000001.1, read on the forward strand.
AAGGCTACAGTTAGATACCATCTTTTATCTTTTACTCCAAGCGTTCGCTCAATCTCATCACTAAGTATTATTAAATAAGCAAAAAATATCCCTATAAGAGATGGTAAAAATAGCGATGTTAAACTAAATATCTCATAGCCTATAATAGATATAAAAAAAAGGCTAAATCTTAGAGATTGTGAATTAGTGCTATTTCGTTGCATACTGGAAAGTGTTTGCATTTTATGCAATCGGCCCAAATTTTTTGCGCTGGAAGCTTCTCTTTAGAAATTTCTTCAAACCCTAAGTTTTTAAAAAATTCACTTCTATAAGTAAGAGTAAAAACTTGAGCAATCTCAAGCTCTCTAGCCTGAGCTAATAAGGCATTTACTAGTCCACTACCTACGCCTTTGCCTCTATAGGCCCCATCAACTATCAAGCTTCTAACCTCAGCTAAATTTGCTGCGTGAATATGAAGAGCGCTATATCCAATGAGCCTATCATCATCAAAAGCCAATGTATATGAGCGAATATTAGTAGCTATCTCATCATCACTTCTAGGCAAAATCACCCCATTTTCAATCTCAGGGCGAACCAAAATCTGCATACTAGCTATATCTTTTAATCTTGCTTTTTTATACTCTATCATTTTACACCAAATACTGCATTATATATCGCTTTTGTCGCTTTATCTATACCGATTTTTTTACTACTTGATACCAAAATCGCAGCTGGATCAATCTTTAAAACAGCTGACTTTTGACTCTGATTTAGTTTATCTGATTTTGTGTAAATATTTAATACATTCTGGTCAGGTCGGACAAATTCATTTAGATACAAACCAAGATTTTCATCTTTTTGCAGCCCCGCATGTCTAGAATCTATCAAATGGATAAAAGCCTTTATACTAATGCGTTCACGCAAATATTTATCTAGATTTTTTTGCCATGCATTATGCATACTTTTACTAACTTTAGCGTAACCAAACCCAGGTAAATCCACAAAAATCAATGGAACCTTATCCTCGCCATTATCGACTATAACCTCAAAATAGTTAATTAGCTGAGTTTTACCTGGTGTAGAGCTAGATTTAGCCAAGCCATGGTGATTAGTTAGTGCATTAATAATAGAGCTTTTACCAACATTACTACGCCCTAAAAACGCCACTTCGCTTATACCAAACTCAGGAGAATCATCAACTCCTTGAGCTGAGAGTAAAAACTTAGCACTTACGATTCTCATTTATCTTCTACCTGAAATATAAATTTAACTGGCTTTTTATCCTTGCTTTTGACACTATAAACACCTTTTAACTGATCTACTATAATTTCATCACCAAAAATTTTCTTATCACTATCAACTTCATGCAAAAATGCACTACCTTTTAAGGTGTAAATTTGCCCTTTTGGCTCATAGGTTAGTAAATCGCCACTACCATTATACTTTTTACCATCTAGTAAGATACTAAATTTGGCATTACTTATTGCCTCATATTTTTGCGGTTTTCGATTTTTATCAAAGTAAATTTTAACACGATTTGCAGTTAATGTATCGCTTTTACCTTTTTTAATTAATACATTACCTACAAGTTCTCCAAGTCCTACTTTCTCATCAGCATAGAAGCTATCAGCACTTACTTCGACCTGATTTGCACTTACTACACCATAAAAGAATGCAACAACTATAAAAGATTTAACTATTTGTAAAACCAACCTTTAACTCCTTTTGCAACGATATGATTACTATCAAGTGCATATATCACGCTTTTTCCTACTATTTTATCGCTATTTTGCAATAATTCAAATGGGACACTGCTTAATAATGTTTTCTCCATCATTAGATACTGAATTTCACTAGAGTTGTATCGCAAATTGGTATCTAAATTTAGATATCTCACATCGCCAAAAAATGTTATATTATTATCTTTATAAATAGCCTCATTTGAGGTGATGTTGTGTCTATCTTTTTGGATAAAGGTAACATTTGGCTGAATAAATTCATTATAATCATCATAGGCTATAACACTTTTAGATGTAAATTTAGCATATGTATTTGTAGCATTTATCTCATAGCTTATTACTCCATCTGCTTGCATATTTGCTACCTTTATACTGTTACTTTGCAGGCTAGTTTCATATGGGTTTTGTAACATTAACGCCACTACGCTCATACTAAAAAGAGCCACAACAAAATAAAAAATTTTTATAGCCAACGCCCAATCCACTCATCACGTAAATTTTCTCTATCAATGATAATTTCTATCATCTCTCTAACTGCACCATAACCGCCATTTTTACTTAATTTTATATCTGGAGTAAGCGCTTCAAAAGCATCATTTGGTGCAAAACTAATAGCTACATTTTTTAACAATTTCATATCATTTAAATCATCGCCAATAGCAGCTGCATTTTCTAAACTTAATCCTTCTAATTCTAAAATCTCTTTAGCCTTAGCAAGTTTATCGCTTACACCTTGAAAACAATACTTAACCTCTAGCTCTTTGGCTCTATCAGCTACGATTTGAGAGCTTTTACCTGTAATTATGGCCGAAATTTTACCCATACGATTCCACTGTTGTATGGCAAATCCATCTTTTACATCAAATCTTTTAAATTCATCAGATAAATTAGTCTTATAAAGACCACCATCACTCATACATCCATCAACATCTAAAAATATTATCTCTATCATAATACGCCTTTGGTGCTTGGAATTCCTATCTTATCATTTTTAGCCACAGCCCTACGAAATGCCACAGCAAAAGCCTTAAATGTAGCTTCTGCTATATGGTGAGAGTTTGTACCTCTTTGCTTGATTATGTGCAAGGTAATGCTTGAATTCATTGCAAGTGCTCTAAAAAACTCCTCTACAAGCTCACTATCAAAGTCCCCAATCTTTGGATTCATCTGCGATTCATAGACCAAAAAAGGTCTATTAGATAGATCCAAAGCACACTCCACAGCAGCCTCATCCATCACTACAACTGCATTGCCGTATCTCTCCACGCTACCAAGCGGATATAGAGCTTCCTTGATAGCTTGACCTAGTACGATACCGCAATCTTCTACGCTATGGTGATCATCTATATGTAAATCTCCTTTGCAATAAAGCTTAATATCCATTAAAGAGTGCTTTGCAAATGCAGTTAACATATGATCAAAAAATCCAATACCAGTATCTATATCACTATTACCGCTTCCATAGATTTCAAGCTCTAAACTAATATCAGTCTCTTTTGTTTTTCTTTGTTTTTTTATCATTATATTTCCTAATCTCTAGCTATAAACGCACCTTTAAACTGACCACTAGATATGAAATCACGAGCTTCAGCTTCGCTTCTAAATCCTGTTAAAAATACCCTATAAATTGGCTCACCATTTAAACTATACTCACGAACTGTTGTTTTATAAATTCCGTTTGTATTATTATATTGAGTTTTATAGGTATTTGCTCCAGCAAGGCGTCTAAATGCACCAATTTGCACCATAAAATTACCACCTGTATATGTGTGGGTTTTAGCCGTTTTATTAGCCGGAGTCTCAACCTGTCCGTAAAATCCTATAACTTCAAGCTTTACTGGAACTGTTCCATCAGCAATCATAGCAATTTCTAAAGCTGCGGCTTTAGATAAATCAATAACCCTACCAGCTACAAATGGTCCTCTGTCATTTATTCTTACTGTGGTTGTTTTGCCATTTTTTAAACTTGTAACTTTAACCATTGTATTCATTGGCAAGGTTTTATGAGCTGCAGTTAGAGCATGCATATTATATGTTTCGCCATTGCTTGTTTTTTTGCCATGAAAATTTGGTCCATACCAGCTAGCAATACCTGTAGCTGTATCACCTACTTCTACTACTGTTGGGTAATATGTTTTACCATTTATTGTATATGGTCTCATTGTAGATTCTTGATTGCTAGCACCACCATTTTGTATAGTTTCAAAATCTGAACCTGAGTAGTTTGAACCATATCCTGAGCCTAAATAGCCACCTGAATACCCCGAACCTGAGTAGTGTGGGATACTCTTTGTAGAACATCCGCTAAATAATGCACCTGCTAGCACTATGACTGATAATTTAGTGAGGTATGACAAGATTTTCTCCTATTGCTAATTTCATATTTGTTTTGCTATTTGCCTTTATAATTTCATCCACTTCTACGCCAAATTTACGTGAAATCATTCCAAGTGTATCACCCTTTTTAACCTGATACTCATAGATTGTTTTAGCATTTGCTGGGACGGCAAGTTTATAGTTTGATTTTATCTTACTTACATTATTATACTCTTTAATATCGCTTGCTTTAATATTTAACTTTTTAGCAATAATTTCAAAAGTATCACCTTTTTTAGTATTATAAATTTTACTCTTTGACCCCTCTTTATAATTAGCGGCAAACTCCTCTTTTTTAATTGTTGGGATATAAATATAATAAGTCTCCCTATTTGGCGGAGTAAAGCTGTATCTTAAATGAGTATTATATTTGCTAAGATTTTCTAAACTAAATCCGATAGATACAGCCACATCTCTTAAGCTAGTTCCACCTGGAATTTCAACTCTTTTAATACCTATATATGTAGCTGAATTTAGCATTGAACTATCTTTTGAGATTAGAAAATCACTATCATTTGCCACATATGCCATCATTATAATTTTACGTAGATAATCCCTGCTTTCTAACGAAAGGTACTTTTTCTTTGGGTTTAAAAGCACCATTATATCATCACTTCCAGCTAATTTTATAGCTTTGCTTAATTTTCCCTCTCCTGCATTGTAAGCTAAAATAGCTAGATACCACTTGCCAAACCTATCTTTTAATCTTTCTAAATAATCAATAGCAGCATGTGTAGCTTGCAATGGATCTCGTCTTTCATCTACATACTTATCAACTTCTAAATTATGCAGCTTTGCAGTACTAGGGATAAACTGCCAAATTCCAGCTGCTTTAGCTCCAGAGGTTGCTCTATTTGATAACTTAGATTCTACAATAGCTAAATATAATAAAAAATTTGGAGCATTTCGCTCTTTTAAGACATCTTTTATTATAGCAGCATGCTTATACTCTTTAGTTATTGTATTTATAAATTCTTTCTTTGTCATATCCATTCGAACATTTTTAAGTAGTAAAAAATGCTCATCGTTTATATATTTTGGGTCAATATCAAGCTCTTTTAATACCCTAATTTCTTTTTGAAAATTATCATCTGAAACCATAAACCCAAATGAGCAACTACAGCTTAAAAGTATAAATAAAACTATGGCAAATATTCTCATCTCTCTCCTTAAATTCCAAATAATCTATTTGCATTTTGCGTTGTAATACTCTCAACATCGCTCCTGCTAAGTCCTAAAATATCAGCCATTTTATCAGCTACATATGTCGTAAATGCTGGCTCATTTCTCTTACCCCTGTGAGGTTCAGGAGTAAGATATGGCGCATCAGTTTCAAGCACAAGTCTATCAAGCGGAATCTTAGGTAAAATTTCAACTAATTTTTTTCCATTTTTAAAAGTTAAAACGCCACCTATTCCATAATAAAATTTACTGCTTAATTCAAGCAAGATAGGACTAGCATTAAAACAATGCAAAACTCCGCCAACTAGCCTACTTTCGTACTCTTTTAAAATTTTTAGACTATCCTCGTTTGCATCTCTAATATGCACAATAAGCGGCAAACCAAGCTCCACGGCTAATTCGATTTGACTGATAAAAGCCTCTTTTTGTTTGGCTTTATAACTATCTATATCTGTTGCTGGTAGTCTAAAATAGTCTAGTCCACACTCGCCTATAGCTATACATTTTGACTCTTTAGCAAATTTACGCAAAATATCTATATCATACCCATCGATTTCATATGGATGCACTCCAGCAGCAAAGTATATATTTTCATTTGAATTTGCTATTTCTAACGCTTTTGGCAGATCATTTATATCTGCTCCTGGAATTATAATCTTTTGCACTCCGCTATCAAATGCACTTTTTATTACGCTACTAATATCATCAAATCTAGCATCATCTAAATGACAATGTGTATCTATAATCATAAAATTTCTACCCTATTTTTACCATTTAATTTTGCTTTTGTTAAAGCTTTATATCCTATATTTATTGCTTGATCAATTTTGAGCGAATTATCAAAAAGACAAACTCCTACTGAAATAGTTGGGCGAATAGCTGAGGCGACTACTAAATTTGCAACCTTTGATCTAATTTGCGCCATAATTCTTACACTCTCATCAAAGCTAACTTTATCTAAAATCACACCAAATTCACCACCGCTAAGGCGTGCTACAATCATTCCCTTTAGCTCATTTCTAAGCATAGATGCCACATGCGCTATAACTCTATCGCATAGATCAAAGCCAAATTTAGCATTTATATCTCTTAATCCATCAATATCAATAATTGCGATGCTAAATTCTGCTTTTCGCTCTGCTAAATTTTTTACATAATTAAAAAAATAACGCCTATTAAATAACTTTGTTAATGGGTCATATTTTTTATATAGTTCGATATTAATCTCATCTTGCATAGCTTTTAGATTGCTATCTACTCTATATATAATCTCCTCTTTACTAAAAGGCACAGAGATAAAATCATTTGCACCATTTTTTAGAAATTTTGCCGCCACATCATTATCGCTAGCTGCTACTACGATTAAGCCTAGATGATTTTTATCCTTTGTTTGGCGAATTTGACGCATTAAATCAAATCCATTGATAACTGGCATATTATAGGCTGTTAAAATTAGTTTAATATCTGGATTATCCTCTAAATAATTTAACGCCTCCTCGCCATGTGCTGCAGTAAAAACTTTATAAAGTTGCGAATTTAAAATCTCTTTTAGCTGATTTCTCACGCTCATAGACGGCTCGACTATCATAACCTTATAGCTACGATTTCTACATAGTCTATTAATTGTTTCAAAGATATAATTAATCGCATCAAGATTATCTTTTACTACATAATCAACAATATTTTTTTGCATAAAGAGTTTTTTTAAATTCTCATCTACACTACCAGTTAAAATAATAGCTAAGATATTTTTAGATAGTACATAATCAACCACTTCACCATCTGGTGCATCAGGTAAATTAATATCAAGTAAAGCAATAAAAAAGTCATCATTTTCCTCAATAGCCTCAATCGCCTCTGCGTAACTATGTGTTACTACGATATCCATATCAACATGTGCGTTCATCTTTTTGGCTATTAGCTTAGCTAAGGCTTTATTATCCTCGACTATAAGGACTCTCTCACGCATGATAACCCCATCTTAATTTAATATTCAAAGCCTTGATTATACTCAAATTAGACTTTAACACTCATTAAAGCAATAATTTCTTAGCAAATTCAGTCGCCTCTTGCGTTATACTTTCACCACTTATCATACGCGATAACTCCATTACTCTTTCATCTATATTTAACTCTTTTGCAGTAGAGCCTTTTATATCTTTTTGTACTAAAAAGTGATGATGGGCTTTTGAGCTAAGTTGAGGCTGATGTGAAATAGCAAAAATTTGATATAAGCTTGATAGTTCTATCAATACATTTGCTATACTCATAGCCTCTTTGCCACTTAGATTAGCGTCTATTTCATCAAGGATTAACACTCCACCGCCAAGACCGCTAATCTTAGCTTCACTAGCGATAAAAGCAAGTCTTAAACGATTTATCTCTCCACTACTTAGAGTTTTTAAATTTGAACTATTTAAATTTATATCTACTAAATCAGCACCATTTATATCTAAATTTTTACTATTTAAATCCATATCAATCTTATCCATATATAGATCTTCTAAATAGCTATTTATCATAGTTTCTAACTCTTTTATAGCTTTAAAACGCTCTTTTGTTATAGCTTCTGAAGAGCTTTTAAGCTCATTTGATAATTTTGTAAATTTAGATACTAAATCAGATTTTTGAAACTCTATATTTTCATAATGAGCTAATTCATTCTTTCTTTTTTTTAATATCTCTAGACACTCTTCTATACTTCCATATCGTTTTATTAAAGCATTTAGACTCTCTATACGATCTAAAATCTCCTCAATGTCCAATCCTTCAAACTCATCAAAATCCACGCTACTTCTAGCTATTTTAAGCTCATTTAAAGCATCGCTAAAAAATCCACTATCAATCTCGCTAATATGCAAAGCATCCATTACTGCCTTCTCATAGGCAAATATCGCTTCAGCTTTATTCCAAGCCTCTTCTATCTTGTCTTTTTTACTAAGACGCTTTTTAATAGCATTAAGCTCTTCAAATTCTCCTACCTTAGGAGAAACTTGCTCAATCTTTTCTATCTCAAATTTAGCAAAATCTCTAAGCTCATCGATCTTTTTTTCCTCTTCATTTATCTTATCTAGATCTTTTTTAACGCTCAAAAATTCACCAAATTTCTCTTTAAATTTGATTAAATTCTGATTATAATTTTTAGATTTTTTACTAGCTAAAATATCTAAAAGATTAAGCAATCTACTATTTTCAAACTCTGTAATATCTCTAGCGCTTAAATATTTTAAATGGCGACTAGCAACTAAATTTAAATTTTTTTTAGATATTGATTGATTGTTTATAAAATATCTTGTACTCTTATCTTTTAAGAGTTTAAAGCAGTTTATGCTCTCTTCTTCAATCCCAAACTCATCAAGCCCAAGCCTACACTCCACATCGGCTTCAATAAGCCTAGCATCACTATCTTTGTAGCCAAAAACGCTTAATATCGCCCCCATCAAAACGCTCTTTCCAGCACCACTCACACCAGTAAATACACTAAGCCCAGAGCCAAATTTAAGCTCTAATTCATTAAAACTTAAATAATCTTTAAGATAAATTCTCTCTATCACTGGTGCCCCCATCTTAATTTCTCTTTTAACACACCAAAGTAATCCCTTCCTTGATGTCTAAGTAGATTAACTCTAATATCACTAACGCTAATATCCACACTATCAAATTCAATTAAATCAAATCTATCTTGCCCATCTATTAGCACCACCACATCATCATTACTTCTAAACTCTAGCCTAAACTCCCTAGGCAAGACAAGCGGCCTTTGAGTAAGGCTATGAGAACATATCGGCGTAACGCTATAAGCATCACACAAAGGATGGATAATAGGCCCTCCAGCACTCATATTATACGCAGTTGAACCCATCGCAGAGCTAATTATCACTCCATCACCAAAATATGAATTAAAATGCTTTGAATTTAAAAACGCATCAATATGCGAAGTGGTATCGATCTTTTTACGCATTAAAACAATATCATTAAAGGCTAATTTTGTAGTTATTTTGCCATTTTTATTGAAATTTGCCCTAAGCATATATGGGCGTTCAATATCATAAATTCCAGCCAAAAATTGATCTAAAAATCCACCAAATCCATCCAAGGTAGAATCAGTCAAAAATCCCAAATGCCCAGTATGAACCCCATATATATAAGCCTCGCTTTGTGCTGCTCTCCTACAAGTAGCTATAAAATTACCATCACCACCAAGCGAGACTATAACCTTTGCTCTTTTGATTAACTCACTAAATTCATACCCTTCTAATGATATACTTTGAGCCACATGAGTCTCAAATATCACATCAATTGAGCGACTTTTTATAATCTTTATAATCTTTAATAACGCATCTTTTTGCTCTATTGGATCTCTAGTTGTAATTGCTATAGTATTTAAATTTTTATGAATTTTAGACATAACTCTCCCCTAAAAGCCAAATTCTACACAAAAAAATATAATATAAAGTATATCTAAAAGTCTAAATTTAACTTTAGCTAATTACTAATAAAAATCTCTAATAAAATTTTTATAAAATTTAATGTATAATTGCCACTTTTTACAAACGAAAGGATTAATATGCGGAGTCATTACTGCACCGACTTAGACGCACAAGATATCGGTAAAAGTGTCAGTCTATGTGGTTGGGCAAATTCATACCGAGACCACGGCGGCGTTATATTTATAGATCTTCGTGATAGAAGTGGAATTATCCAGCTTGTATGCGATCCAGCAGACAGCAAATCAGCACACGAAATAGCATCAAAAGTTAGAGATGAATATGTCCTAAGAGCAAAAGGCAAGATAAGAGCTAGGGGCGAAGGACTAGTAAATCCAAAGCTAAAAACCGGCGAGATTGAAGTCGTAATAGATGAGCTAATCATTGAAAATGAGAGCGCTCCACTACCTTTTGTAATCGGCGATAATAGTGTTGGTGAAGATATCAGGCTTAAATATCGCTTTTTAGATTTAAGAAATGAAGATAGCCTAAGCAAATTTCAACTTCGCTCAAAAGCTAGCATAGCGTGTAGAAATGCCCTTGATAGATTAGGATTTTTAGAGGTTGAAACCCCTATGCTAACTCGTGCTACACCTGAGGGCGCAAGGGATTATCTAGTGCCTAGCCGTGTTCATCCTGGCGAATTCTACGCCCTACCACAAAGCCCACAGCTCTTTAAACAGCTATTAATGTGCGCTGGATTTGATAAGTATTTTCAAATCGCAAGGTGCTTTAGAGATGAAGATTTAAGAGCTGATCGCCAACCTGAATTCACTCAAATCGATGTTGAAATGAGCTTTTGTGATCAAGAAGATGTGATAAAAGTTGGCGAAGAGGTGCTAAAAGATATATTTGCAGCTTGTGGGCATAATATCCAAATTCCATTTAAAAGAATGAGTTATAAAGATGCTATGGAGCTTTATGGTAGTGATAAGCCAGATCTTAGATTTGATCTAGCTATGGTTGATGTAATCGATATCTTCGCTAAATCAAATAATCAAATTTTTAGCACTCCGGCACAAGATCCAAAGAAAAATAGGGCCAAAGCTATAAAAGTCCCAAATGGAGATAATATATTTAGCAAACGCCAAATGCAAAGATTTGAAGAATTTGTCCGTAAATTTGGCGCTAAGGGCTTAGCATTTATCCAAATAAAAGATCCAAAAGATACAGCCGGACAAGATAACTGCGTAAATTTTGATGGACTTAGCCTAAAAGGGCCACTAGTTAGATTTTTTGATCCAAGCGATCTAAAAGAGCTAGTTTCTAGAATAGATCTTAAAATCGGCGATGTCGTATTTTTCGGTATCGGAGAGAAAAAAACCGTGCTTGATTATATGGGGCGATTTAGAATTTTCTTAGCTAATGAGCTTGGTATAATAGATCAAAAATCATTAGAATTTTTATGGGTTGTAGATTTCCCTATGTTTGAGCAAAATGATGATGGTAGCTACTCAGCGATGCACCATCCATTCACAATGCCTAATAACCCAGATGAGCCAAATTTAGAAGATATCACGAGCATAGCTTATGATGTTGTCTTAAATGGTGTTGAGCTTGGCGGTGGAAGCATTAGAATTCACAAAAATGATATCCAACAAAAGGTCTTTAAACTTCTTAAAATAGATGAAAACGAACAAAGAGAGAAATTTGGATTTTTACTTGATGCACTTAGTTTTGGTGCGCCTCCGCATGGTGGATTTGCTATAGGTTTAGATAGACTTATTATGCTAGTTACAAACTCATCAAGCATAAGAGATGTTATAGCATTCCCTAAAACTCAAAAAGCCTCATGTCTAATGACTCAAGCCCCAAGTGGCGTAGATGCTCATCAGTTAAGAGATTTAGGATTAAGATTAAGAGAAAAGGAAAAATAATGAAAAAGCTATTTTTAATAATAGGCGCCCCAGGCAGCGGAAAGACTACAGACGCTAGCATAATAGCTAAAAACGATTCTAAATTTAGCCACTACTCAACAGGCGATCTATTAAGAGCTGAAGTAGCTAGCGGTAGCGATCTTGGTCGCTTGATAGATAGCTTCATCTCTAAAGGCAATCTAGTCCCACTAGATGTAGTTGTAAATACCATAGTTAGTGCTATCAAATCTAGCCCTACAGAGTATATTTTAATAGATGGCTATCCACGAAGTGTAGAGCAAATGTTAGAGCTTGATAAGGTCTTATTAAATACAAATGATGTTAAACTAAGTGGCGTTATAGAAGTAGATGTAAGCGAACAAGTCGCAAGAGAGAGAGTCTTAGGCAGAGCTAGAGGCGCTGATGATAATGATGAAGTCTTTAATAATAGAATGAAAGTCTATCTAGCCCCACTTAAAGAGATTAGAGATTTTTATAGTAGCAAATCCCTACTTCGCAATATCAATGGCGAACGCACTATAGAAGAGATCGTAAGCGATATGGCAAATTTATTAAACACTATGATAAAGGAGTGAATTATGGATATAAGCAAAATCAAAGCTGGTAGTAACCCAGATAAACTAAACGCAGTAATCGAGATCCCATATGGATCAAATATCAAATACGAAATAGACAAAGATAGCGGTGCTGTCGTAGTAGATCGCGTGCTATACTCAGCTATGTTTTATCCAGCTAATTATGGATTTATCCCATCAACTCTAGCTGATGATGGCGATCCAGCTGATGTTTTAGTCTTAAACGAATACCCACTTCAAGCCGGTAGCGTGATACCTTGTCGCTTAATAGGCGTTTTGGTAATGGAAGATGAGAGCGGTATGGATGAAAAGCTCTTAGCAGTCCCAGTAACCAAAATCGACCCTAGATATGATGGTATCAAAAGCATAGATGACCTACCAAAAGCTACGCTTGATAAGATCAAAAATTTCTTTGAAACTTACAAAATGCTTGAACCAAATAAATGGGTAAAAGTCAAAGGTTTTGAAGATGCTAAAAAAGCTCAAGATATCTTAGACAAAGCTATCAAAGCTTACAAATAACCTTAATGTGGCAAAATCTTGCCACATTAGTTAAATTTGAATTATCAACTAAAGGGTTAAAATGATAATCTGCGAAGAGTCCTATCCAGAGATTTTAGACATTATCGCCTCCAAGCTCACAACTGCTGATATAGAGCTTTTATTAGTTGATAGCGATACTATGCATCAAATAAATTTAAAAGAGCGCAAAATAGATAAAACAACAGATGTTTTAAGCTTTCCGCTCCACTATGTCCCGCACTTTCCAATTGGCTCAATAGTTATAAATACAGACCTAGCAATGACTAAAGCCAATGAACTAGGACACACAATAGATGAAGAGATAGCTCTACTTTTTACTCATGGATTACTTCATATTCTTGGATATGACCATGAAAACGATGATGGACAGATGAGAAGAAAAGAAATTGAAATCTTAAATGAGCTAAATTTACCAGATAGCCTAATAGTAAGAACATTAGATGAGTAGTAGGGATTAGCCCTACTATCTTTTAGAATCTACCATTTAGTGATAGATAATATCTTCTACCTTCATCTACTCTATCATATGTATTTACATATGCATCTTTACCTTTGTTTTTATAAGTTTCAAATCCATCTGTAAAATCTTTATCAAATAGATTATATACTCCAGCATTTAGGCTCCAATTTTTATTTATCTCATATGAAGCACCCAAAGAGGCTAAAAATACATTTTGATAATACTCTCTATTTATATTATCATTCCCCATATATCTATCTATCTGCCACTCACCTTTTATCCATGGAGTGATTTTTTTAGTTATAGAGTAGTCAGCTTTAGCTACTATATTATGCTTTAAGCTTCCTTCTTCTGGTTTGCCTATGCTATCTTTAGTAGCGCTATCTTTAATCTCAGTATCTAGATATGTATAGGATAAATTTAAATTCATATCACTAATAGGTCTAAGTCCAGCGCTAACTTCTACACCCATATACTGCACTTCACCATGATTTATAGCTTGAGAGCATGAGCTACCTCCAGTAGCACTTGCGTTACAATTTCCTATATTAGGTATAGCTTCGCCTTGATTGTATGATGTGTTTGAAATTTTATCTTTAAAATCAGTGATAAATCCAGTCACAGCCATATCAAATATATCATCACTATAGCCCATGCCTAGCTCGTAGTTTATCGATGTCTCCTCTTTTAGATCTGGATTACCGTATGTTGGGGTTTTGCCTTGACCGCTATAGTTGTACTCTCCAGCTATTAGCTTATTTGCTGTAGGAGCTTTAAATCCTGTTGATACACCACCTTTAAATGTGAAGTTATCATTTAGATTATAGACTAGATACGCTCTTGGAGAGATATTATTACCAAATGTCTCATGGTAGTTATATCTAGCACCTAGTGTTAATCTTAAATTTTCTAATATCGAATACTCATCTTCAGCAAATGCCGCTATAGCATACTGGCTAAATCTGCTTGGACTAGCTATCTTATCTTGCATTTTTTCTAGTTTATACTCAGCCCCAACGCTTAATATATTACTTTGACCAATTGGAATCACAGCCTTAGTATCAGCTATATAGTCTTGAGCTAAGATATCTCTATTTTGTCCTTTATATGGATTTTGTGCTACAACTAATCTACTATCATTAGTTACGCGGTTATACTGAATACCTGAATTTATAGTAAATCCATCATACACACCCTCATGCGTTAGATAGGTTACTAACTTTTCTACATCCATAGTTGGTTCATAGCCGCCTTTTACTCCTACTGTACCAAGCTGCCCCTCTCTATTATCATAGTGATTTCTAGCATAATCTATATCAAATGTAAATGTATTTGCATCATCATGCATATAGTTTAATCTTGTGCCTATATTATAGTTATTAGCCTTTGTTGGGCTTTCACCTTGACTTCTATCTAATTCTTTACCATGTTCATTTCTATATATTACATTTGATTGCTCTCTATAACTTTGTGCATATCTAAATGTAGCGCCTAGTTTATTCTCTATTAATGGACCATCAGCATAGATATTAAATCCATATAAATTTCCCCACTGATTATCTTCATTTATTAAGGTATTTAATCCAAATGAAGCACCCCACTCATCGCTAACCTTTTTAGTGATGATATTTACCACGCCACCTAATGCCTCTGAGCCATATAGGGTACTCATAGGACCTTTTATAACCTCAATTCTTTCAATACTAGAAAGTGGTGGCAAAAATGCGTTCATCACCTCACCAAATCCATTTGGTCCTATATCGCCACTAATACCTTGGCGTCTTCCATCAACTAAGATTAGTACATATCCATTACCTAAACCGCGTATAGATATATTATTCGCACCAGTTTTGCCAGGTGCTGATATATCAACTCCTGGTATATCTGATATAGCCTCAGCCACATCTCTATATGGCTTTCTTTCTAAATCCTTTTTAGTAATGACATTCATTGTTGCTGGAGCTTCTTTAATCTCTTGAGAGAATCCCGAAGCCGTAACAACCACCTCATCTAATGCATATTTATCGCTGGCTATAGCGTAATTTGATATATATGCGATTGCAGCTACAGAAAGTAAATATTTTTTATTCATAAATTCACCTTTAAAAAATTAATAGTGGAATTATATGATAATAATTATTAAAATAGATTTAAAAGCAAGCCAAATTTAACTAAATTTAAATATCAAATAAATCAAAATATTATCTAAGTTATTATTTAAAATTCGATTCAAAAGCCTAAAAATAGATACTTTTGATTATAATTTAATAGATGAATTTAATAATATATCAAGTTTAGCTAATGTATAATTACAAATTATCCGTCTAAATTTCAAATTATAAGGGGAGCTTATGAGTAAGCAAATCGAAGGGTTTCTTGGTATAAGCGAGGATCGCAAGAAAAGTAGAATTCCTGCAAAACTCGATCTTATTCAAAGTGGAACTGGGCTATTCCTAGGACTATTTATGTGGGCACATATGCTGTTTGTATCTACCATACTATTTGGTGAAGATGTTTATAACCAAGTTGTGCATATTTTAGAGCTTAGATTTATGTATGATAGCCCAAATATGAGCTATGTTACTAGCTTTTTGGCAGCCTGTGTGCTTGTAATCTTTTTTATCCATGCTGCGCTTGGTATGAGAAAAATGCCTATCAATTTTAGACAATGGCAAATTTATCGTGCTCACGCAACTCGTATGAAACACGAAGATACAACACTTTGGTGGATTCAGGCTTGTACTGGGTTTATTATGTTTTTCCTTGGGTCAGCGCACCTAATCATCATCATCACAAATTCAGATCAAATCGCCCTACTAGCTGATGGCACACTTGGATCAGCTGAGCGTGTTTATAGCCATTTTATGTGGTTATTTTATCTAGTATTGCTTTTTGCTGTTGAACTTCACGGAAGTATCGGTCTATACAGACTATGCGTGAAATGGGGATGGTTTGAGGGCAAAGATGCCAAAGCAACTCGTAAAAATCTAAAAAAAGCTAAATGGATTTTAAGCGTATTCTTTATAGCTCTTGGACTATTAAGCCTTGGGGCATTTCTTAAAATCGCTATGAACTAGGAGTATAGTATGAATGTAAAATATTATGATGCATTAGTAATCGGCGGTGGTCTAGCTGGTTTAAGAGCTGCTGTAGCCGCTGCTGATAAGGGTCTTAGCACTGTAGTTTTAAGCCTATGTCCTGTCAAAAGAAGCCACTCTGCTGCCGCTCAAGGCGGTATGCAAGCAAGCCTTGGTAACTCAAAAATGAGTGAAGGCGATAATGAAGATGTGCATTTTGCTGATACTGTCAAAGGTAGCGACTGGGGATGCGATCAAGAAGTTGCTAGAATGTTTGTCCAAACCGCACCTAAAGCAATTCGTGAGCTTGCTAGTTGGGGCGTGCCTTGGACTAGAATCACAAAAGGCAAAAGAAGTGCTATCATAAACGCTCAAAGAACAACAATCGATGAAAAAGAAGAGGTTCATGGACTTATCCATAGCCGTGACTTTGGTGGTACCAAAAAATGGAGAACTTGCTTCACTGCTGATGCTACTGGCCATACAATGCTATTTGGCGTAGCAAATGAAGCTTTAAAACGCAATGTAGAAATTCATGATAGAAAAGAAGCTATAGCTCTTATTCACGAAAATAACCGCTGCTATGGTGCGATTGTACGTGATCTAGTAACTGGTGAGATCACAGCTTATGTAGCCAAAGGCACCCTAATCGCAACTGGTGGCTATGGCAGAATTTACAAACACACTACAAATGCCGTAATCTGTGAAGGCACAGGCGCTGCTATCGCTCTTGAGACTGGTATTGCTAGACTTGGCAATATGGAAGCCGTCCAATTCCACCCAACTCCAATTGTCCCAAGCGGTATATTACTAACTGAAGGCTGCCGTGGTGATGGTGGGATATTAAGAGATGTTGATGGATACCGCTTTATGCCTGATTATGAACCAGAGAAAAAAGAGTTAGCTAGCCGTGATGTCGTTAGTCGCCGTATAATGGAGCATATCAGAAATGGCAAAGGGGTTAAAAGCCCTTATGGCGAGCATGTCTGGTTAGATATTAGCATTCTTGGTAGAGAGCATATAGAGAAAAACTTGCGTGATGTCCAAGAAATTTGCCAAATTTTCAATGGTATAGATCCAGCTGATGAAGGTCCAAAAGGTTGGGCGCCTATTCTACCAATGCAACACTACTCAATGGGCGGAATTCGTGTCAAACCAACTGGTGAGAGCCAAACCTTAAAAGGGTTATTTAGTTGCGGTGAAGCTGCTTGTTGGGATATGCATGGATTTAACCGCCTTGGTGGAAATAGCGTTGCTGAAACCGTAGTAAGTGGTATGATTATCGGTGATTATTTCGCTGAGTATTGCGATAATAATGAAGTAGATATCCAAACCAAAACGATAGAGAGCTTTATCAATAAAAGCAAAGAATATCTAAATGAACTCATCAACAAAGATGGCAAATACAATGTATTTGAAATCAAAAATAAGATGAAAGATATAATGTGGGAACATGTGGCTATCTTTAGAACTGGCGATGGTCTAGCCAAAGCTGTAAAAGAGCTAGAAGAGCTATACAAAGAGAGCACAAATGTCAAATTAGAAAATAAAGAGCTATATGGTAATCCTGAGCTTGAAGAGGCTTATCGTGTGCCTAAAATGCTTAAACTAGCTCTATGTGTGGCTTATGGCGCACTTCAAAGAACTGAAAGTCGTGGCGCACACTATAGAGAGGACTATCCAAAAAGAGATGACGCTAACTGGTGTAAGAGAACTTTGGCATATTGGAAAGAAGGCGATACACTCCCAACACTAGAGTATGAAGAGCTAGATATTATGAAAATGGAGATGCCACCAGCATTCCGTGGATATGGCGCTAAAGGCAATATAATAGAAAATCCACTATCAGCTAAACGCCAAGAAGAGGTTGATGCTATTAGAGCAAAACTTGAAGCTGAAGGCAAAAATAGACATGAAATTCAAGATGCTTTAATGCACTATGAACTTCAACCAAAATACAAAGCATTAAACGAAAGAGCAGGTATAGGCTATGAGTAGAAAAATAAAAATTAGAGCATTTAAATACAATCCTCAAAGTAAAGTTAGCAAACCGCACTTTGCTGAGTATGAACTAGAAGAAACCGATGGTATGACACTTTTCATCGCATTAAATCAAATTCGTGAAAAATTTGATCCGGGTCTTAGCTTTGACTTTGTGTGTCGTGCTGGTATATGTGGTAGTTGTGGTATGGTCGTAAATGGTCGCCCACAACTAGCTTGTAGAACTCTTACAAAAGACTATCCAAGTGGCGTTATCGAGCTTATGCCACTACCTGCATTTAAACTACTTAAAGACTTAAGCGTTGATACAGGTAACTGGATGAATAATATGAGTAAAAGAGTTGAGAGCTGGATACACTCAAATCACACTACTGATATTAGCAAAATGGAAGAAAAAGTCGATCCAGATGCGGCTCAAGAGACCTTTGAGCTTGATCGTTGTATCGAGTGCGGTATCTGTGTAGCAAGTTGCGGAACGGCTCTTATGAGACCTGACTTTATCGGTGCTGTGGGGCTTAACCGTGTGGCTAGATTTAAAGTTGATCCACTAGATAATAGAAGCGATGAAGACTTCTATGAGCTTGTAGGTGATGATAATGGGGTATTTGGTTGTATGAGTCTTTTAGGCTGTGAAGATAACTGCCCTAAACACTTGCCACTGCAAAGCAAAATCGCCTATATGAGACGCAAACTAGCTACTGTAAAATAAACAAATTTAGCTTTTGCTCTCGTTGATAGCGTGGCTTTAAAATCCCAAATTTATTAGAATTTGGGATTTTTTATTATTTTTATTCTCCATTTTTTATTCTTTGTTTTTTATTTTTATTCTTTTATTCATCAGCAAAATTCCAATTTCATCTACCTTTATAAAATCAAATTTTAATAACTTTATAATTTTAAAAATATATTATTTTAGTTTAATATTATTTAAATTTTTATTTAATTATTATCCAAATTTAAGTTAATATTAATTAGGGGGGGGTATAATTGAGCTTTAATTTTATTTTTCTTAAAAAGGATATAAAATGAAATTTAAAAATAATCACGCAGATAAGTTTTTAGATGAGCTGTGGAAAAAGATAGAACAAGGGCTTTTAAATGCTCAAAAAAGTGATATTTGCGAGTTTTTATTGTATCTTTTAAACAAACACGCTGTGGTGCTAGAAAAGAATGATTTTTTACACGAATATAGCCCAAATGAGTTAGCTAGAATTCTAGTTTCTACACCTTCAAAAATCAAAACTATACAAAATAATATTGCTTTTAAATTTATGGATAATGATGAATATAAAGATATTTTTAAAGATTTGATTAAAAAGCTTGGAGATAAAAAAATAGAAATATTTGAAAGCGAAAATAAAGGCAAAATATGTTTTAGTTTAGAGAGTAGAGAACAAAAAAGCATACTTGATGAAAAACTAAAAAAGCTTGGTGGCGCTAAATATGATTTTTCTTTTAATAGCGAACTTGTAAGCATTGATAAGGGCAAGTTTTTAGAGCTTTTAGAAAAAGAAGTTGGCAGTGAAAATATAATAAAAATTGTAAAAAATATATCAAAAAAAGATATAAGCATTGAAAAAGCAAAAGAGTGGATTCAAACTGCTTGTACTTTAAAAGATTTTGTATCTATGATTAGTGAATTAAAACCATTTTTTAGTTAAATTCAAAAATAAGGAGAAAAAATGACAGAACAAACAAGGGCGGTTTTTGAAAACCCAGAGCTTTTAAGAGAAAAACTTAGTATTTTTTTAGGAACACCTAAAAAAGTAGAAATTTACGCTAAGGCGGCTGAAAAGTTTTTTAACACTGGTGGCAGAATCTCACTTAAATTTACGCCTACTTGGTCTTGGTGGGGATTTATTGGCACTATTTGGTTTTTGTTTTATAGAAAACTAAATATGCATGGTTTAGGCTTTTTTGTAGCTTTGGTACTTACAAGCTTTGTGCCACTTTTACCTGCTATTGTAACGATTGCTATACCTATTGCTGGCAAATATTTTGTAATCAAGCGTTTTGAACAAGCATTAGATATGAATAATGATATGATCTTCGTACAAATGTCTGGCGTAGCAAAATGGGCTATATATGTAGCTATTGCTCTCTCGGTAATTGGCGTGATAGTCTCTATCGCTATGTTTTCATTTTTTGGTGCTCTTATGAGCGATTTAAATAGCGTAGATGCATATTAAGAAAGGATAAAAATGACACCTACAGCACAAAATTTTTTAATGTCTTTACAAGGTAAAATTGGAGCAAATGAGCTAATAGCCACACAAGGCAGGCTAGAAAAAATCCCAGATGATAAAATCACAAGCCTAGCATTAGTTGAACTAAAAAGCCCAGTAATTGGGCTTATTTTAGGCTTACTTTTTGGTGGTTTTGGCGTAGATAGATTTTACAAAGGTGATATAGGGCTTGGAATTATAAAATTTCTTTCTATGTTTATTTTAATAGGCTTTATTTGGGTGATTGTAGATTTATTTTTAGTTTATAAAGGGATTCAAAAAGATAACTTTATGAAACTAAATATGGTACTCTCAGGGTATTAGAAGCTAAAATGGATATAAATATTTTTTTGATGACACATATGTCGTATTTTCCAAACAGAATCGATCTTATGAATAATATTAAAGAAAAAGCTAGCTCGCTAAGCGAAGATAAAAAACAAAAGTGACACAAGCACTGGCAATGTATAAGTTTTACAATCCTACTTTAATGACATTTTTAGCTATTCCTTTAATCATAATAGAATGTGTTATTTTTTTAGTAATTCTAGGTTTTGTGGATGATTTTATTATTCGCAATATTTTTGGCTCTAAAATTATTGAAGGTGGTGTTGGGCTTTTTATAGCTCTTGGAGCATTTATTTATGAGTTTTGGAATACTTATAAAAATAAAAAAACTTATAATTACGAGACCTTAATTGCTATCTTAAATGGTGAAGAGGTAAAAAATTCATTTATAAGATCGTATTTTAATATACCTTGCTATAAATTTATTAAAACAGATGCCTACAAACTAGAAGAAAAACAAGCTTAACAAAATGAGAAACAATGAAAAAAATCTTAATTCTAGCTAGTATTTTTCTAGTAAGTAGCGTATTTGCTAA
Organism: Campylobacter sp. P0103; assembly: GCF_002139545.1. Classification (NCBI taxonomy): domain Bacteria; kingdom Pseudomonadati; phylum Campylobacterota; class Epsilonproteobacteria; order Campylobacterales; family Campylobacteraceae; genus Campylobacter; species Campylobacter sp. P0103. Next base: position 366,933 of record NZ_MJKG01000001.1, read on the forward strand.
AAATGCACCAGTAAAAATATAAACACAAACAAATAGACTTACACAGGTATTTTTGGTTTTCAAAATATCACATAACAGCATTAGATGATATTGCCATAAATAGCATTACTCTAAATCGTAGCAATTGCAAAGTGGCTTACCCCAATTTTAGCTACAAATTTCCACAAAAAGCTAAATATTTAACCACGGCATTTTATGACAAACTGCAGTAATATTTTAGAAATAACAACTGATGTTGATGGACTAGAGTGGACTTCTTCGCAAAACTAGCTCAAAAAACAGCAAACCCTCTAGTGAATTCTATAAGAAATTCTAAAATTCCCCAAATTTTTCACAATTTTCGGCTATAATTCTGCTAAAATATCATAAAACAAAAGGTAAAAAATGTCATCAATCATAACCCTACGCTCAAAATTACAAAGTATAATCGAAACTAAGGCGTGGAATTACGCCATAATTGCGGTGATTTTATTTAACTCGCTTTTGCTAGGATTAAACACCAGCACCGAGATAAAAGCTAGTTTTGGCGAGCTTTTAAACGCTCTTGATATGCTCTGCCTTGTGATTTTTACCATAGAGCTTGCCCTGCGTATATTTTGCTACCGCCTAGCGTTTTTCACAAATAGCGAGAGATGGTGGAATATCTTTGATTTTTTAATAGTCGCACTTAGCTTTGTAGCTATTGAGTATTCAGTCCTTCGCGCACTTAGAACGCTTAGGATTTTGCGACTCATCTCATCAGTACCAGCTATGAGAGTGGTGGTCGATGCAGTGCTAAAAACAATCCCAGCTATGCTTAGTATTTCAGCCTTGCTTAGCATTTTTTACTATGTTTATGGAGTGCTTTGTGTGGAGTTGTTTGGAGAGAAATTCCCTGAGTGGTTTGGCACACTGCCAAGGGCGTTATATACGCTATTTCAGATAATGACGCTTGAGAGCTGGAGCATGGGGATTGTGCGGCCTGTGATGGAGGTCTATCCATATGCGTGGATAGTTTTTGTAAGCTACATCGTCATTGTGGGCATGATAGCGCTAAATCTCATCGTAGGCGTCATCGTAAATAGCCTAAATGAGCTTAATAAATAGCGTATTTAGCTGAATTTAAAGATAAAAATTAAATTTAGATATTTTGTAATATTCCAAAATTATCAAATTTAAAATTATCAAATTCCTAAATTCCAAAATCTCAAAATATTACAAATCTATCTCAATACAAAGAGTTGCTTACCAACAAAGCAACTAAAATGCCCTTTGGTATGAGAAGTCTATAAGCTCATTTTTGCCTTCACTTGCAGCTGCATATAGAGCGAAATTTGGATTTCTTAAAAGCTCCCTACCATAAGCCACAATATCACAATATCCACCTAAAATCATCTCTTCGCCCTGCTCTTTTGTAGTGATTAATCCTACTCCAATAACTGGTATATTTACCACCTCTTTAATAGCTTTTGCATAATCTGCTTGATACATAGGCTTAAGTTCTGGAACTAGGCTTGGCTTAGTTACCACGCCACCGGCCGATACACTGATATAGCAAGCACCTAGCTCGGCACATTTTTTGGCTATGATTTTGCTATCTTCTATGGTATTTCCGCCCACCTCCCAATCATCAGCGCTAATGCGAACACCAAATGGGATAATAGGTGAAATCTCTTGAGCAATCAAGCTTAGAAGTCGCATTCTATTATCTATACTTCCGCCAAATTCATCATCTCGTTTATTGGTTAATGGGCTTAAAAACTCGCTAATCAAATACCCATGCGCTGCGTGTATCTCTACAATATCATAATTAGCAGCCTTGGCTCTTATAGCGGCATCTTTAAATTTAGTTACAATCTCATAAATTTCTTGAGTGTTTAGCGCCTTTGGATGCTGGTATTCAGGGCTAAAGCATATTCCACTAGGACTTAATATATTATCGCAAGTTCCCTTAGCTCCGGCGTGTCCTAGCTGCACGGCTGTAGTTTTGCAAGTATATTTTTTAATCTCATAATTTAGCTTAGTGTGTGCTTCTATTTGATTATCACTCCATAAGCCTAAATCATTTTTAGATATACAACCCTCTGGTGATACCGCTGTGGCTTCAACGATGATAAATCCAACTCCACCAAGTGATCTAGCCGGATAGTGTAATCTATGAAAACATCGTGGCAATCCACTATAATCCCTAGCCTTATAAACACACATCGGTGGCATAGCTATACGGTTTGGAAGTGTGAAATTACCAACTTTAATAGATTCAAATAATATAGACATTAGTTCTCCTTTAAACATTTTTCTATCGGTATTATTATGCCGTTTTGCTCTTTAGAGACAAAGCTACTGGTGCCAAATTCATAATTAAATTTCGCACTCGTAACATTATAATCTCCGCATTTTATAATCTCTTTTGAGTTAAATTTATACAAAAGCTCATTTATATCAATGCTTCTTTGATTATCCATCTCATTGTATAAAAACCCAACAAAAAATATAGCACTACAAAGCGCTAAAATAGATATCTTGGATTTTAAATTTAATTTATCATTAAACACAGCAAGAAAGATCAAAATAGCAAGGATAAAAACTAAAAAAAGCAAAATTCTCATCTCTCGCCTCTTAGCTGATAGCTGATATCTCCAGCACCAAAGCCGATCACAAGGCCACTAGCTAAGCTATGTTTAACGCCAAAATTATCAAAAAATTCAATACTATTGCCGTTGCGTTTAATGCTATCAGCAAATAAAGCACCCTTAAACTCGCTCTTTAAATCTATATTATTTGGCTCTTCACCAGCGGCATAAACAGGCAATACCACAAGCTCATCAACATCACTAAAACACGCTTTAAATCCATCTAAATTTGCCATTAATCTTGAGTATCTATGTGGTTGGAATATCGCTGTAATGCTCTCAAGTCCAAGCAGCTTTGCATACTCTTTAGCACTTTTTAGAGTCGCTTTAATCTCTGTAGGATGATGACCATAATCATCGATTAAGGCAAACTTTTCATTAGCAACTAAGATATCAAATCGCTTTTTTATCCCTTTAAATTTCTTAAGATTTTCCCTAACTTCTTCAAGTCCCATCATAGAATTAGCCGCCAAAATAGCAAGACTCGCATCCACAGCGATATGCTCTCCCATGCCCCAAGCCTCAAATTTACCAAGTCCTTTGAGATGAAAGCTAGTATATGGCTCATAATTTCTAAGCACCATTTGAAGATTGGTTATATCGCCCTTTTCTAATCTAATAGCGTCCATTTTAATAGTGCTTAAAAACTCATCTTCAGCATTAATAATACGAATCTTAGCCCTTTCTAAAAAGCCCTTATAAGCAGCATGAAATTTCTCAATATCATTATCATAATGCTCCATATGTTCAGGTTCAGCATTTGTAACAATAGCTAAAAATGGATTGGAATTTAAAAAGCTACTATCACTCTCATCAGCTTCAAATATCAAATTATCACTAGCTTCATACTTCATATTTGAGCCAAATTCTTTACTTATAGCACCAATTATAGCGCTACCTTCCATAAGGGCTGCAAGCATAGCTGAAGTTGTGCTTTTACCATGTGCTCCAGCTACAGCAAAGACTCTTTTGCCCTCTAAAATAAATGGCAAAGCCTCCTTCCTTGATAGGCACTCAATGCCACGCTTTCTAGCCTCTACTAATTCCACATTATCGCTCTTAATAGCGGCGCTATAAACGACAAAATCAGGATCTTCTATAGCACTTTTACAGTGTGGTACGGTGATTTTCATACCGCTAGCTCTAAGCTCTTTAGTTATCGCACTATCAGCAATATCAGAGCCACTGATTATAAAATCACGCTCTTTTAAAAACCTAGCAATCGCTGAAATTCCAATCCCGCCAATACCTATAAAATGAACTTTTTTCATATATTTAATCCTAATAACGCTTCAGCTTTTTGACGGAATTTCCATATTGAGCGAGCTTGTGTAATTAGCTTTTTATCTATATCACACATTAGCATTCCCTCATTAGAATCTAAGCTATTTTCAATCTCTCCATTTGGATTTATAAGCATAGTTTGTCCATAAAATTCACTCTCAATATCATCAAATTTAGCCTTGCCTAATCTATTTACACGCACGATATAAAGGTTATTTGTAAGCGCTCTCATCTTCAAAAGCTCATTCCAGCGATTGCTTGAGTTGAGCGTACAAGCACTTGGCAATAGCACGCAATCGACCTTTTTAGCTACAATCTCAGCCCAAATTCGATCAAAATGCGCCTCAAAGCCAAAAACAACCCCAAATTTAATCCTATCAACATTAAAACTCATTATCCCAAAGCTCTCTTTTTTAGAGTAGAATTTCGCTTCATTCCAGTGCGGATAGTCTATTAAGATATTTTGCTCTTCATATTTTGTGCTTTGTGGACTGAATTTAGCTACGACTTTTTTACACTCTTTGCCTTTGATTTGTAAAAGTGGTGCGATAATTGTTAGATTGTATTTACTTGCCATCATTGATAAACTAGTTCGTTTGTGTTCGCTCTGCTCTTTTATCATAGATTTTGGCATTTTAATAATCTCATTAAAAAACGAATTGATCACATATTCACCAAGCACTACTACGCTAGCGCCACCTTTAGCGGCTAAATTTAAATAATGATCGATTCTTGAATCGCTCATAGCCAAAGTATACAACTGTAAAGCTGCTACCTTACTCACTATCTTCTCCTATTTGAGTAATCTCTAGCTTAGCATTTTCTAGCATATCTCTAGCTTCATTTACTAGCTTTAATCCATCTTTATATAGTTTTATGCTATCACTAAGCGCTAAATTCTCATTATTTAAACTCTCTAAAAGCTTCTCAATTTTATCTATTTTATTTTCAAAACTCTCACTCATCTAATGCCTTTTTAATATGTTTTTCTATCTTATCTATCTCGACTAAAAATGCGTCATGTCCATAATCACTATCAACGCATATGTATCTTCCCCTATGCCCTTGACCTATCTTAACTAGCGCTTCATACATCTCAAGCATCAAATTTGGCGGAAACAAAATATCCCCACTAAATGAGATAAATGTTAGCCTAGCACGAGTAAGCATCAAAGCTTCATTAAGTGAGCCGTAGTGCCTAGTACAATCAAAGTTATTCATCATCTTAACAACATATAGATATGATAATGGATCAAATCTTTTAGGGAAGTTATTGCCATTATACTCCATATACCTATCTACTTCAAATCTACCTAAAAGCTCGTATAAACCATCAGTTTCTACATATTTTCTACCAAATTTTTTATCCATTGTAGCAGGACTTAAAAAGCTAATATGCCCAGCCATCCTGCCAAGTGCCATGCCTGTCAAGCCATTTGCTTCTATATCATCTTTATTATAGTAGCCACCTTTGAAATTTGGATCATTTACTATCCCTTCAATAGCTATTTTATTAAAAGCAATAGCCCAAGCTTTAGTAGCGTAAGTAGTAGCTAGCATTATCACTCTTTTGGCGAAATTTGGAAACTCTATAGCAAAGCACAGAGCTTGCATCCCACCAAGACTACCACCGATTATTGCGTAAGCTTCTTTAATGCCTAGCCTATCAAATAACCTCATCTGCGCTCTTACCACATCACTTATTACAAGCACAGGAAAGCGAAGTCTATACTCTTTTTTAGTGCTTGGATCTATACTTAGAGGATTTGTGGAGCCAAATGAACTACCTAAGATATTTACACAGATAACAAAATATTTAGTAGTATCAATAATCTTTCCATCACCTATTACGCCATCCCACCAGCCAGCTTTTCTATCGCCTTCATAAATTCCAGCAGCATGAGCTGAACCAGTAAGTGCATGGCATACGACTATAGCATTGCTTTTATTCTCATTTAATTTGCCATAACACTCATAAGCTAGGTCAAATTCGCTTAAAATTCGCCCACTCTCTAAATGCAACGGCTCATCAAAATGCTCTACAGCTCTATATATTTCCACTAATTTACTCTATAATTTGGTGCTTCTTGAGTTATGATAACATCGTGAGCATGGCTCTCTTTTAGCCCTGCACTTGTGATCTCTACAAACTCAGCCTTCTCTTGGAAGGTTTTAATATCCTTACTACCGCAATACCCCATTGAACTTCTCAATCCACCTACTAACTGATGAATCACATCACGGATCGTCCCAGCGTATGGCACACGGCCTTCGATCCCTTCAGGAACTAGCTTATCTTGAGCAGTACCTTCTTGGAAATATCTATCACTACTACCCCTTGTCATAGCACCTATACTTCCCATACCTCTATAACTTTTATATTGACGCCCTTGAAAGGTTACTAACTCACCTGGACTCTCATCGCAACCAGCAAGTAAGCTACCTACCATAATGCAGCTAGCACCGGCTGCTAAAGCCTTAGCAAAATCACCGCTATATTTGATCCCGCCATCAGCTATAATAGGCACATTAAATTCCTTAGCCGCTTCAGCACAATCGCTAATAGCTGTAATTTGTGGCACTCCAACTCCTGCTACAATTCTAGTAGTACAAATCGAGCCTGGCCCAATACCTACTTTCACTCCATCAGCTCCGGCTTTGATTAGATCTATTACAGCTTTAGGATTTGCTACATTACCTACTATGATATCTACTCCAGTTATTTGAGATTTAATCTCTTTTAAGGTATCTATAATCCCTTTGCTATGGCCATGAGCAGAATCCATCACCAAAGCATCAACCCCAGCTTCGGCTAAAGCTTTAGCTCTATCTATTTGACCAACGCCAATTGCTGCAGCAACTCTAAGACGGCCAAATTTATCTTTATTAGCGTTTGGATACTCTTTGCGTTTTTTAAGATCTTTAATGGTTATTAAACCTTCTAATTTGCCATTTTTATCTACTATAGGTAACTTTTCAACTTTATTTGTAGAAAATATCTTTTGCGCATCATCCAAAGTACATCCCGATGGAGCGGTGATGAGTGGGGCTTTTGTCATCACTTCGCCTACTTTTTTACTATAATTATGCTCAAATCTCAAATCACGATTTGTTAAAATCCCTATTAATACACTATTTTCATCAATTACTGGCACACCTGAAATTCTATAATCACTCATTAACTCCAAAGCATCTTTGATACTAGCATCAGCGGTGATTGATATAGGATCCATTATTACGCCACTTTCACTTTTTTTAACCTTTTTTACCTCTTTTACTTGTGATTCTAGATCCATATTTTTATGGATAACCCCGATCCCACCAAGTCTAGCCATCATAATAGCAGTTCTATGCTCTGTAACTGTATCCATCGCTGCTGATACTACAGGTATATTTAACTCAATATTTTTACTAAATTTAGATCTGATATCTACTTGTTTTGGCAAAATTTCAGAGTATTGAGGCACCAATAAAACATCTTCAAATGTTAAGGCTCTTTTTACTATTTTCATACTATTTTCCTTTTATTATATTCTCTAAGCTTAAAGCTGCGTCTAAAACTGTCTGTTCTTGCCACGCTCCACCAATTAATTGAGCTGAGATATTTAGTCCATTCTCATCATTTGATACTGGCACAGTGATAGCTGGAAGGCCTGCTAAATTCACTCCAATTGTATAAATATCACTCAAATACGCACTCAAAGGATCTTTTAATTCACCAAATTTATATGCCACAGATGGCGCAACTGGCATTAAAATTATATCTACTTCATTTAAAATCTCATCATATTCACGCTTGATAAATGCTCTTGCCTTTTGTGCTTTTATATAGTAAGCATCATAGTAGCCGCTACTTAAAACAAATGTCCCAAGAAGCATTCTTCGCTGAACTTCAGCTCCAAAGCCCTCACCTCTAGTATTCGCATACATCTGCCCTAAGCTATCAGCCTTGGCTCTATTGCCATATCTTACACCATCATAGCGACTCAAATTTGCACTAGCCTCAGCTGTAGCAATGATATAATATGCGGCAATATCATATTTAGAATTAGCTAACTCTTTATAGCAAATTTCATGACCGGCATTTTTTAACTTCTCTATGGTTGAATTTAATGCATCTTTAACTGGAGCGCTTGCTTCATCAACATAGTTTTTAATTACAGCTATTTTTAATTTTCTATTTGGATTTAAATTTAGAGCCACTGGAGTAAAATCTACATTTGCACTAGTGCTATCTAGTTTATCATGTCCAGCAATAACATCATACAATATTGCAGCATCTTCTACATTTTGCGTAATTGGCCCAATCTGATCTAAGCTACTAGAATAGGCACTAAGTCCATATCGACTGACCCTACCATATGTAGGTTTAAAGCCCACACAACCGCAAAACGCCGCTGGTTGGCGTATGCTACCACCCGTATCACTACCAAGAGCCGCTATAGCTATACCGGCTGCTACAGCCGCTGCGCTTCCGCCACTACTTCCGCCTGGAACTCTAGAGTGATCAAGCGGATTTAGCGTTCTACCATAATATGAACTCTCAGTAGTGCTTCCCATAGCAAACTCATCCATATTTGTTCTACCAAATGGAGCTAAACCAGCTAAGATTAGCTTCTCAATTACAGTTGCGTTATATGGTGCTTTGTAGCCTTGTAAAATTTTTGAACAGCTTGTAATTGCCCAATTTTTTACTTGAATATTATCTTTTATAGCAATTGGCACACCAGCAAAACTCTCATCAATTGGACTATTTGTCAATTGCTCAACATATGCACCTATCTCTTTAGTTTTTTCTATTTTATTAATCAGCTCTTTACGAAGTAGCTCTAGATCGCTAGAACTTAACTTCATAGCCTCTTTTAGACTTATCACTCTTTCTCCTTATATATATTAACCAAAACTATTCCTACAGCAGTAACGGCTAGTAAAACTGCAATTGTAACAACTATAGTTATAATCCCAACTGGTTCAGTTAGCACTCATCACCTCAGCACATCTAGGACATAGACACTCATCACTTTGAGCGCTAAATTTCCAGCATCTTGGGCATTTAAATTTAGCCGAACGAGCAACAACGAATCTATTATCACCCACTACAAACTCTGCTAAAATATCACTATCAACTCTAAATACTCCAAAATTACTTACCATATACCAATCAGCTACCTCATCTTTATCAAGAGCCAATATAGAATCACTGCTAGTTTGAATTTCTAATTCTAAAGTAGCTTTAATTAGCTTATCTTTTTTTAGATTGTCAATAATTTCATTAAATTTCTCTTTACTCTCTCTAAGCAATGTATCATCGATTACGCTATCAAATTTAATTGGTTCATAAACTAGATCAAAAACATCGCTTTTGCCATCTTTGATTATACTAGGTGCATACTCCATAACCTCATCTACTGTATATGTAAGAGTTGGAGCAATAAGCGGTAAAAGCGCCTTAGTTATTAAAGCCATAGCAGTTTGCGAACTTGCTCTTTTAGTGCTATTTGCAGCATCGCAGTATAATCTATCCTTGCATATATCTAGATAAATACCACTTAAATCGCCGCTTAAGAAATTTAATAAAATATTAAATCCTTTTGAATACTCATAATTTTTAAAACAGCTACTAACTTCATTAAAGCACGCACTTGCCTTACCTAAAATCCATCTATCTAGCAAGCCAAATTCATAATTAAATTCTTTTAAATCGCTAATATTGGCTAGTAAAAATCTTATAGTATTTCTAATCTTTCTATACTGTTCGGCTACTTGTTTTAAGATATCATTGCCTATTTTTAAATCACTTGAATAATCACTTAAACTAACCCATAGACGCAAGATCTCAACACCAAATTCCTTAGCAACTGCATCTGGAGCTATTACATTGCCTTTGGATTTGCTCATCTTTTCGCCATTTTTATCTACGGTAAATCCATGAGTTAATACGCTTTTATATGGTGCTTTTTCATTTACAGCACAGCTTAATAGTAGAGAACTTTGGAACCACCCACGATGCTGGTCGCTTCCTTCAAGATACATACTAGCACTATATTCACCAGCGTCATAATCACTGCTATTTAACACAGCATTCCAAGTTGAGCCACTATCAAACCAAACATCTAAAATATCGCTAATTTTTTCTAATTCATCAGCCTTAAATTTAGACCCATTAGGCAATAGCTCATCGATACTCATACTCCACCACGCATCAGCACCTTTTTCATCAAAAATCTTAGCTATATGATCTAAAATTTCACTATCAAAAATAACTTCTTTAGTAGATTTAATTCTAAAAAATGCAATTGGCACACCCCAATCACGCTGACGACTAATACACCAATCTGGACGATTTTCTATCATTGATGATATTCTTTTAATCCCAGCTTCTGGATAAAATTTCACACTATTTAACGCCTCAAGAGCGGTCTGACGCAGAGTTTTGCCGCTTAATTTTGGCTCATCCATAGCAATAAACCACTGCTTTGTTGCTCTGTAAATTACAGGTTTATGCGTTCTCCAGCAAAATGGATAACTGTGAGTAAATTTACTTACTTTAACTACTGCATCGTCTAAAAGCTCTATAATTTTCTCATTAGCTTTAAATATATGCATACCTATAAACTCATCTACAACATCTGCTGGCAATAAAGCATTATGTTTTAGCGTCTCATCATATAGCCCAGCCTCATCAACTGGCATTATAACCTCTATACCATATCTAAGACTAGCAAAATAATCATCTTCTCCATGACCAGGTGCAGTATGGACTAATCCTGTACCGCCATCCATTAAGACATGCTCGCCAAGAATAAATTTAGACTCTCTGCCATTAAGCGGATTTATAGCGTGTAAATTTTCTAATTTTTGCGAATTAAACTCACTGATAATCTCTCCACTTGTAATGCCTTGAGCTACTAAAACCTCAAGTAAAGGCTTAGCAAAAATTAATTTCTCTTTTGTAATACAGTAAATTTCATTTGGATTTAAACTAATTGCTTGATTAGCTACTAATGTCCATGGAGTAGTAGTCCATATTACTGCTTTAGCATCTTCAACTCCTATTGCTTTAGACGCTGATTTTGATAATTCAAAAGCTACATATAGACTATAATCTTCTTTATCAGCATACTCTACTTCAGCCTCAGCAAGCGCACTCTTAGCCGCCCAGCTCCAAAATACAGGCTTACTTCTTTCTATTAAAAGACCTTTTTTAGCCACTTCGCATAGGGTTCTATATATATTTGCTTCAAATTTAAATTTCATCGTCATATATGGATCTTCCCAATCCCCTATGACGCCAAGAGATTTAAACTCAGCTTTTTGAATCTCTATAAATTCACTAGCCCAGTCTCTACACTCACTTCTAATAGCTGCGGTACTCATACTCTTTTTTTTATCACCAAGTTTCATCTCTACTTGTTGTTCAATTGGCAATCCGTGACAATCCCATCCTGGAGTAAATCTAACACTCTCTCCAAAAAAGTAGTGAGTTTTAACTATTATATCTTTTAAAATTTTATTTAATGCGTGACCTATGTGAAGGTGACCATTTGCATATGGTGGGCCATCATGAATATTAAAACTCGCAGATGCATTTTGACGAGCTTTTTTCATCTTATCATAGACTCTATTTTTATCCCATTTTGCGTATCTTGCTGGTTCATTTTGTGGCAAATTGCCTCTCATTGCAAAATCAGTAACCGGCAACAAAAGAGTATCTTTATAATCCATATAACACCTTTAATAGTAAAAAATTTTTTGATTTTAGCAAAAAGTATATAAAACTTAAGTAAAAATTGCCAAATTTAATCTATATAAATTTTTATAATTCAAATTTAACCTATCAAATACTATTTTTAAGCAAACTTTTTGATTATTATGATATAATCACCGCTCAATTTTATATACCGCTCAGGAGGTCAAATATGGCTTTAGATACGGCTAAAAAAGCTCAAATAGTTGCAAAATTTGCTAGAAAAAGTGGAGACACAGGCTCTTCAGAAGTTCAAATTGCACTGCTAAGCACAAGAATAGCAGAACTAACAGAACACCTAAAAGTAAATAAAAAAGACTTTAGCTCAAGATTAGGTCTATTAAAACTAGTTGGTCGTCGCAAAAGACTATTAAAATACCTAAAAGCTACTAAATATGAAACTTATACTAAATTAATAGCTGAACTAGGTCTAAGAGATAAATAATTCATAAGCCCTTTTTGGGGCTTTTTTACTTCTATACACTATAAAAATCAATATCTATTAAGCAAAAAAATTGTAGAATACTAGCTTAAATTTAAATTTAGGAATTTTTATGCTAGGAATGGGAATCGGTGAAATATTAATAGTCGCCATTGTTGCTGTAATAGTCTTAGGTCCTGATAAACTACCAAGTGCTATGGTTAATATAGCAAAGTTTTTTAAGATATTTAAACAAACTATAAATGGAGCTAAAAGCACATTTGAACAAGAGATAAAAATAGCCGAATTAAAAGAGGATGCTAAAAAGTATAAAGATAGCTTAACTAGCGGCATAGATGGAGTAAGAAAAAAGCTAACATTTGAAGAGCTTGATGAGTTAAAAAGCAATGTAACTAATATAGCAGGTTCAACACAAAAATCACTAGCTGATATACAAAATGAGATATCAAATTTAAATCCTATAAATAAATTAAATGCTGGTTTTGACTTTAATGATGAAGAAGATCAATCACAACAACCTAAAAATACAATAACTGATAATCCAGCAAATATAAGCAATCCACCAAAACCAAATTTAAGCTCATTAAATAGCATAAATAGCAACCTAAATTCTAACCAAAAAGAGCTAAAAAATGAAATTCAAAACACAAAAGAGGCATAATGTTTGAAGATTTAAGACCGCATTTAATCGAGCTTAGAAAGCGTTTGTTAATTAGTGCATTATCAGTTATAGTATGTTTTATTATATGTTTTAATTTTTGGGCGCCTTTGCTTGATTTTATGACTGCGCCACTTAAGGCTGTATTGCCAGATAATAGCAACATCATATTTACTCAAGTAGCTGAACCATTTTTTACAGCGATGAAAGTAGCATTTTTTGCTGGACTTTTGCTTGCATTGCCTATAATCTTTTGGCAATTTTGGCTATTTGTAGCTCCAGGACTATATGAAAATGAGAAAAAATATGTAATTCCATTTGTGTTAAGCGCTACAATTATGTTTATTGTAGGGGCTGCGTTTTGTTACTATTTTGTAGTGCCTGTTGGCTTTGCTTTTCTTATAAATTTTGGTGGGACACTATTTCAAGCGCTCCCTAGCATTGGGGATTATGTAGGGTTTTTTACTAAGATTGTAGTAGCTTTTGGAATTAGCTTTGAGCTACCAGTTGTCACATTTTTTTTAGCTAAGATTGGTATGATTACTGATGAGAGTTTAAAGGGATTTTTTAGATATGCGATTGTTGGGATATTTATTTTTGCAGCGATTATGACTCCACCAGATGTGCTTAGTCAATTTATGCTAGCTATTCCATTAATTGGACTATATTCTTTATCAATTTTAATAGCTAAAATGGTAAATCCAGCACCAAAAGATATAGATGAAGATGAAGAAGAAATTGATGATGAAAAATAATATATTTGATCTAGATAGTTATGATTATGAGCTTCCCTCTAGCTTAATTGCATCATCTCCAGCTAATCCAAAAGAGAGTGCTAATCTATTAGTGTATCAACGCTCTAACAATAAAATAACGCATACAAAATTTGGTAATTTGATGGAATTTTTACCAGATTGTGATATTATTTTTAATGATACTAAAGTTATCAAAGCTAGAATCTATGGCAAAAAATCCAGTGGCGGAGCTGTAGAGTTATTATTAAATCAACCTTTAGGCCAAGGTAAATTTAGCACTTTAATTAAAGGTCGAGTAAAAGCTGGGACAATTTTAGAATTTGATAATGGGCTAAGTTGTGAAGTTATAGAGCTTTTAGATGAGTATCGAATTGTTAAATTTAATCAAAATGGTAATGAAATTAAAACAGAAAATTTATACCAAATTCTAAATCAAATAGGACATATCCCACTCCCTCCATATATCAAAAGAGCTGATCAAAAAAGCGATGAGATATGGTATCAAAGTATATTTGCTAAAAATGATGGAGCAGTAGCTGCGCCAACTGCTAGTTTGCATTTTAGCCAACAAATGATACAAGATATAAAAAACAAACACAACATCTCATATATTACTCTACACGTAGGAGCTGGAACATTTAAAGGTGTTGAAGTTAGCGATATTAGAGAGCATAAAATGCATAGCGAGATCTATACTATAAGCGATGAGACGATAAATACTATAAATAGCAATAAGCCTATTCTTGGCGTAGGAACGACAGTTACAAGATGTATTGAATACTTTTATAGAACTGGAGTAAAAGATGGACTATGTGATCTATTTTTACATCCAGCTAATCCACCACAAAGACAAAACTATCTATTAACTAATTTCCACTTACCAAAATCTACATTAATTATGTTAGTAGCAAGCTTTGTGGGCTTAGAAAATGTCAAACAAATTTACAAACAAGCTATAGAAAAAGAGTATAAATTTTACTCCTATGGTGATGCGATGTTGGTGATATGATGAGAATTTTATTTTTACTTTTAATGGCTGAATTTGCAATGGCAAATAGCGTAGATATTAAGGAATATGTCGCTTTTAGCGTACTATTTTTCTTTGTAATGCTACTAATCGTAATTAGCAGGAAACCAGTACAAAATAGAAATCAAAAACTAATCCGTACATCAGATAAAAGATTAGCTAAACTAAATTTAAGATTTTTCCATAATAGGCTTGAAAATGGTGATATTATCGAGCGCTTGGGGTTATTTTTTAGAGTACTTCATGATAAAGCTGCGCAAAACCAAAATATCATAATCTTTAACTACCCTCCAAGACAAGCTAGGTATTTTAGTGCAAATTTTAAAGCTATCACAAATGCAACTCATAATATTCTTTGTTTTGTAAATAAAAGCATAAAAAATAGCTCAATTTTATTTACTATCAAACCAACCAAAAATCCAGATGAATATCAAATTTCAATTAAAACTTCAGCTCAAATGAATACTAGTGAGATTATAAGCGCATTAGAATATAAAAATAGAAATATAAATTATAAATTTCTCTCTATCGCTTCAAGCTATGCTGAACAAATCGGTTCAAAGATTGAATTTAGCGTAAAATCCAATAGCTCAATCTTTTCATTTAACGCTACAATGCATCAGCTAAAAGAGCCGCAAATCAGCGAACCAAATGAGCAAAAAAGTGCCTTAGTAGCCTATGAGAGTCAGACTGGATTTTTTGCTCTTGTAGCTGGACTTAGTATTTTTGGGATATATATCCAACCAGAATCAAGCTGGGAGAGTGTTAAAAACCATATAACAGATATGCTTTATAAACCTGATTTTTTATTTATTCAAGCAAAAATTGTTAAAAAACTTCCATATAATGAGTTGAATTTAATCAAAGAGTGGCAAAAGATTAAGGGCTTTAAGATTATTATAATAAGTGATAATTCTCATTTTGATGATGTCGCAAGCAGCTTTGGTGATACAAAACTATACCAACCATATACTATAGATGAGTTAGCTAGCGTAATTTGCTAGCTATTCCATCTCTAGACGCATTAGATACATATCTTCACCGCTAATAACATCTAGCGAATTTGAACCACATTTTGGACAAAGAAATTCATTTTCTAAAAGCACACTTTGAGCACCGCACTCGTTGCATTTAATCGTAATATCTTTTGGATGAATTATAAGCTTAGCATCTGAACAGATTGTATCTGCTTTAAAAGCATCAAAAGCACTTTGTAAATAGTGCGCTTCTACTCCGCTTAATCTTCCTATCTCAATCTCTACTTTATTTATCTTTGTAGCATTATGCTTCATAGCATTTGTCTCGCACAATTTAAATAGATCTTGGACTATAGCTAGTTCATGCATTGACTCTCCTTTTAGCAAATTCTAGGTAGCAACTCACCCTTTGGTGGCTCCATAAATCTAGATGCTCCATAGCTATTTTGTATAATTACATTACCTTTATTACTATCTAAAATCTCGCCGATAGTATTTGCATTTGAGTCAAATTCTCTTAAAATCTCAAGCGCTTTAATCTCATCTTTAGGATCAATAGCTAAAACAAAGGTTCCCTCATTAGCAAGCTCATATGGCTCAAACCCAAGCATCTCGCAAATTCCTATAACCTCATCACTTACAGCGATATTTTCCTCATTGATTTTAATATCATATCCACAAACTTTTGCCCACTCATTTAAGACTGCTGAAAGTCCGCCACGAGTCGCATCTCTCATAGCAAGAGGAGCGATATTAGCATTTAAAAGCGCTTCAACTACATTATTTAAAGGCTTACAATCGCTTTGCAAATCCAAATTTAGCTCATTTCTATTTGCTAAAATCACAGCACCATGCCTACCTACATCACCACTTAAAAGGATTTTCGTACCACCTTTTAAATTCCCCACTCTAGACTCTTTGATAATCTCTCCAATACCTGAAGTATTGATAAAAATCTTATCACAACTCCCCTTACTAACCACCTTAGTATCACCGCAAACTATGCTAACTCCAGCCTCATCAGCCGTGCTTTTCATACTATTTAAGATCTCTTTAAGCTCATCAATACCAAGCCCCTCTTCTATAATCAAAGCGCAACTAATATATCTAGGCTTTGCCCCTACCATTGCTAGGTCATTTATAGTCCCACAAACTGCGATTTTACCGATATCGCCACCTGGAAATTTAGTAGGGCTTACTACGAAGCTATCGGTGCTAAAGGCTATTTTACCACTTAAATTTAAAATCGCACTATCATTACTTTGGGCTAAAATTTCATTATCAAAAATCCTAAAAATCAACCCATTTATGAGTTCATTCATCTCTTGCCCACCACCACCATGAGCTAATAATATCTTTTTCATCTATCCTCTTTTGCTATATTTATAATACGCCGCACAAGCGCCCTCGCCACTTACCATACAGCTACCAATAGGATTTTGCGGATTACACACCTTGCCAAAGACTTTACAATCATACGGCTTAGCCTTACCACGCAAAATTTCACCGCAGATACAGGCCTTAGACTCCTTAGATTCGCCAACTTCTACATTAAAATATTTTTTAGCATCCAAGTAGCTAAACTCATCTCTTAGTCTTAATCCACTATCTTTGATAACGCCTAGCCCTCTCCACTCAAAATCACACGGCTGAAAATATCTATCTATTAGCTCTTTGGCCTTTAAATTACCATCTTTGCTAACCACTCTAGCATACTCATTATAGACCTTATGGGTGCCATTTTCATGCTGATTGACTAAATTTAATATACTATCCATAAGATCCAAAGGCTCAAATCCACTCACCGCAATAGGCGTTTTAAACTCATTTGCTAGCTCTTCATAAATTTTACTACCAGTAATCACGCTCACATGCGATGGACCCAAAAACGCATCGATTTTCACATCTTTATCACTCATTATAGCCCTTACTGGTGCTGGGACTGTGACATGATTTATATGTATAAATAGATTTTGTAAATTCAACTCAACAGCTTGTTTTACTACCACTGCACTCATAGGCGTGGTGGTCTCAAATCCAATAGCAAAAAATACAACTTTTTTATCTGGATTTTCTTTGGCTATTGTGATTGTATCAAGTGGCGAGTATAAAGCCCTGATATCAGCCCCATCAGCCCTAAGCTCGGATAGAGAGCCTTTACTCCCTGGTACCCTTAGCATATCAGCTAAGGTACAAAATATCACCCCATCTATACTAGCAATCGCTATAGCCTCATCAATGCGACTTCTAGGCATTATACACACAGGACAGCCTGGACCGTGGATGAAATTGATATTCTCTCCTACTAATTGTGGTAAGCCAAATTTCATTATACTATGAGTATGACCGCCGCAAATCTCCATGATATTTAATGGCTTTTTGCTTCTTTGCTTGATTATCTGGCTTAAGGCTAAAATCTTATCTTTATCTCTAAAACTATTTATCAAATCCATTAAAATCCTTCATATGTTTGAAATGCTAACTTATAAAGAGCTGTTAAAATATCTTTATCAATCTTTTTAAGTTCATTATAAACGCTATCTTTTTGTAGTTGCAAATGTAGGTTTTGCTTTAGTAGTTTTTCTATAGTTTTAGACAATTGTTCGCAAAGTTTTTTAAAAGCCAATTTATCACCTGTTATAATTTCGTAAAATTTATCAATAGAAATTCTGCGTAATCTTTCATTGCTAGTTTGCCTTTTCCCATCAAGACTGATAACCCAAGGCTCATTTGCTGATTTTTTAGCTATTACTTCTACAAGAGCGCAAATATCTTTGGAATTTTTAGAATTTAAAAGATGATTTTGCATTTTCATAAATGTTTTTTGACTTGATGAACTATTCATGGTATTGTGTTTATTTTTCAGCTCGACAAAATATGAGTTTTTTTCGCCTTTAAATACTATATCCCAGCCACTTTTTGGAACTTCGCAACCTTTAATATACTGAAAAATATTTTGATGAAAATATCTAATAGAGTTATTATTTGATTTATCTCTTTGTCTTTGTAGCTCCAAGGCTATAATTTCTTCATAACTTTTAACATAAATATGTTTATCAAAAAGCAATTTTATAGGATCGATTATATTTGAATTAAATTTTTTCAAATCAATACTTTTTAACACTTCTTGATACTCGTTTAAAGTCTGCAAAACATGTTTTTCAAAGTCTGTTTTTGATATAAAGTCTAAAATAAACTCTCGCCCCACTTCGTTTCTCCATTTAATGATTTAATTATCTCTTTACCAATTTCATAAGCCAAATTCACAGGCACAGCATTGCCGATTTGCTTGTATTGTTCTGCCATACTTCCACAAAACTCCCACTCATCTGAAAAAGATTGAATTCTAGCATTTTCTCTTACGCTAAATGGCCTAATCTCACTTGGGTGACACCTGTCAGTTTGCTTCATTTGCGGTGTTGTAAGCACAGTTAGGCTTGGCTCATCAAAGCTAAGTCGCCTTAAAATTCCAGTTCTACCACCAGCCATATCCCAGCAAGTTTTCATATAAGCTTTAGCAATATTTGGATCTATATCACGCCAATAACCACCAGCAGGCACAAGAGCAAAAACACTAGCTTTTTGCTCTGAGTATTTAGCGCACTGACTTTTTGGGACATTTTGTAAAATATCTCTTAGAACCAGCTTTTTATCGTGCTTTTTAGGAAAAGTAAAAAACACCTTATCTTGCAAATCTTTTCTAATTCCAACTACAATCAATCGCTCTCTTTTTTGCGCCACACCATAATCAAGCGCATTTAGCACTTTATATTCTATATTATAGCCTTGCTCGCAAAAAATATCACAAATAATTTTAAAAGTATTGCCTTTATCATGCGTTAAAAGCCCCTTGACATTTTCAAATAAAAACATCTTAGGTTGTAATTTTTTCAAAAACAAAGCATAATGATAAAATAGAGTCCCCCTAGTATCTTCAAGCCCAAGCCTCTTGCCTGCGTAACTAAAGCTCTGACAAGGCGATCCACCAGATAATAGATCCAACTCTTTGATTTTTATATTAAATTTGCTCTCTAAATCACAAGATGAAATTTCAGCAATATCATCACAAATAACATTCCAATTGGGTCTATTTGCCAATAAAGTTTTAACAGATGATTTATCTATTTCTATCAAACCTATATGGGCAAAACCGGCTCTTTCTAATCCAAGAGCCATACCTCCGCCACCAGCAAATAACTCAATACTTTTAAACATCAATCTCTACTTCAACGCTGCTAAGCCCATATCGCCTTCATCAGATGGTATTTTACCGTTATTCATATCATCTGCTATTTGCTTATAAATCTCTAAGCTCTCTAAGGCATATTTGGTATCTATCTTCTCCATCGCAAATCCCACATGTATCAGCACATAATCCCCCACCGATACAGGCTCAGCTATCAAGTCCAAGCTCACCCCACGCTTAACACCGAGAGTTTCAACAATGGCAAAGTTATTCTCATCTATTGATATCACTTTTGAAGGTATTGAAAGACACATTTTTATCCTTATTTTTACACATTAAAAGCACTAATTCTAGCAAATATTTTTTTAATTTTCAATACGCTTTATTTGACAAAAAGGCTAAAATTACATAAAAATCAAAGGCAACGCAAAAATTTTGAATTCCTGAGAATTCAAATCTAGAATTCCTATGCGTCAGCACAAAGCACACCAAATCCATCACAGCTGCACCAAGACCTGAAAGTAAAGTTATTTTTTTCGCTCCTTTTTTATAGATTACGAGCTAATTATAAAAATGCTTAACAACTTTTTGGAAACAAAATTTAATTTTGGAATTTCAAATTCTAGAATTCCCTAAATGCTAGGGAATTCTAGAGTAAATTACAGATTAGAAATATCTTGTTTTTTGCCGGCAAACACACTTGCTAAAACACCAAACCCTAAAATAGTAAAAATCGCTATTAAAGAAATAGTAGAACTTATTTCAAATTCTAGATCAAACATAGCATTTAAGGCGTTAATAATAATTTTAAAGCCTATGAAAAACAATAAAACAATCACTGATTTTTCTAAATAAACAAGGTATTTTTTTAAAGATTCAAGCACAAAATACATAGCCCTTAAACCCAAAATAGCAAAAATCATAGCTGAATATATAATCAAAGGCTCTTGCGATACAGCAATGACGGCTGGAACGCTATCAAAAGCAAACATAACATCGCTAACTTCTATCACGCAAAGGCATAAAAACAAAGGCGTAGCAATAAGCCAAGTCTTTTTATCTAAAAAATTAAGATTTGGGTTTTTATTTAGCTCACTTTGGGCAGTGTTTTTGCTTATAAAAAAACTATGACCGACTATTTTTGGAAAAACGCTAAAATATTTATAGACAAACTTATAAGCTAAATGATTTGAGTAATCTTCTATTTCATCATCATCGCTATCATTATTTTTTAACATTAAAATTGCGCTATAAAGCACTGCAAGTCCAAAAATTATTTGTATCCACGGCCCAAGCATAAAAAGCCCACTTCCAATAGCTACAAAAATCAGTCTAAAAACAATAGCGCCAAGTATTCCAAAATAAAGCACTTTATGTCTGTAATTTTGTGGAATTTTAAACCAAGTAAAAATCGCCATAATCACAAATAAATTATCTACGCTTAAAGATTTTTCTAAAATATATCCAGCAAAGAAAAGTTTTGCCATTTCTCCACCGTGTTCATAATACAAGAAAATCCCAAAAACCACAGAAACTAATACCCAAAATATAGACCATAAACTAGCTGACTTTAAAGACATAATTTTATCGTTTTTATGCCATACTAAATCCACAAAAAGCGCAGCTACGACAAAAAGAATAAAAATAATAATAGTGTATAATGGAAAACCTAGATGTTGCATTTTTATATCCTAAGAAGATTGTAAGCCAAAAAACTTGGCTTACAAAATATTTTTACAAGTATTTGATGACTGATCTGTTGATAAGCTCTTCTAGCTTTTTATCTGCTGCTGGCTCGCCAATTGCTGAAAATTTCCACTCACCATTATGTTTATAAAGCTTGCCAAGTATCATAGCTACTTTATAAGCAAAGGTGTGATCCCTTGCTACATTGTAAGTAGCAAAGACTTTATTTACTCTCGTAGGAGTGCCTTCATACAGTCTAATGCTAGCAAATGGAATATCGTTAAAATCAATTTGATTATAAGAGTTTAGAACGAAAATTATTTGATCTACATTACTATCAACTCTACTAAGATCAATACTGATTATTTCATTATCTAGCCCATCATCACCATCCACATCGCCAGTTAAATCATCGCCACTATGGACTATACCAGAAGCTGATTTGTTACCAAAATAAACCACATTTTTTAGATTTTTATTACTATCAAAACAAGCAAGAGATAAATCTAAATCAACCGGCACGGTTTTAGTGTTGCCAAAAAGCCCTGTTTTGCTAATAGCTCCCCAGTTTGCTCCAACACAAAAATCAACCAAAGACGAGCCATCATCTTTTTTAAGAGAAATTTTTTGACCTTTTATAAGAGAAATAGCCATGGGAAAACCTTAACTATTTAAGCCAAATTGCTTGCAAAAGCCATCAAGTCCTTCTTTATACCCAGTGCCAACAGCTGAAAATTTCCACTCATTGTCTTTAAAATAAAGTCTTCCAAAAAGCAAGCCAGTTTCAGTAGAATAATCTTCTTCTAAATCATATCTAACAATTTCAGTATTTGTTTCATCATTTACTAATCTTATAAAAGCATTGCGAACCATACCAAAATTTTGTTTTCTTTGTGCGGCTTCGTGTATTGTTACAACGATAGCTATTTCTTTGATAGAACTAGAAATTTTACTTAAATCTACCTTTATAGACTCATCGTCACCATCACCTTCGCCTGTTCTGTTATCGCCTGTGTGTACCACACTTCCATCGCTACTACTTAGATTATTGTAAAATACAAAATCTTTTTCGTTTGCTACTTTCGCATTAGAATCCAACAAAAACACAGAAGCATCAAGGTCAAAATCAGCCCCAGTATCGCTTGCGTTTGTATCCCAGCCAAGTCCTATTAAAATCTTTTTTAAGCCAGGTGCTTCTTTGTTTAGAGAAATACGCCCACCTTTTGTTAAATTTACAGCCATTTAAGCCTCCTTAAAGAAATTTTATCCCATAGGATATAGGATTAAAATCTTATCAAAGCTAAACTTAAAAAATAATTAACCTATAGGATAAATTTATGAACGAAAAGTTTAGCAATGCTAGTGAAAGTGAAATTATAGAATTCCACAAAAAATTAGCTGATAATATAAGAGCTTTTAGAGAAAATGCTGGCATTTCGCAGCTTGATTTAGCATTAGAAATCGGTATAAAATCAGTTGCATTTTATTCAAATTGCGAAAACTTACGCTACGGCAAACACTTTAATTTAGAGCATATTTACAAAATCGCCAAAGCATTAAATATAGATATAAAAGAATTATTTTCTTAGTATAATTAAAATGATTTTTGGAATTCCAAAATAGAATTCCAAATTCTAGAATTCCTAGAAAATATAAAAAAGAAAACCCCCGCACCCCCAAGAAAAAAGATACTAAGAATTTTAGAATTCCCTAGAAATTTACTTTTTTAGCAAGGCTTTTTGCTCAGCGATAAACTCTATCCACGCTTAACACCGAGAGTTTCAACAATGGCAAAATTATTCTCATCTATTGATATCACTTTTGAAGGTATGCTAAGGCACATTATTTTAATTCCTTTTTCATTTTTAAATAATTTATCCACTTATCTATGCCAAGGCCTGTTTTGCTATCGACTTCTATTATATCAACTTTTGGATTTAGCTTTTTGGCCTCTTTTTTCACCTCATTGATATCAAAATCAAAATGCTCTAATAGCGAAGTTTTCGTTATCACCACTATATCAGCCGCTCTAAACATAACAGGATATTTAGCCACCTTATCGCTCCCTTCTGGCACACTGATTAAGACAGCATTAAGGTGAGCACCCACATCATAACTAGCTGGGCAAACTAAATTTCCCACATTTTCTATAAATACCAAATCAAGCTCTTTAAGTGGTAAGTGGTGTAAGCCATTATGCACCATAAAAGCATCTAAATGACAAGTTTGGCCGGTACTAATCTGATGAGCCTTGCCACCTGCATTTATAATGCGATTAGCATCCATATTGGTCTCTAAATCCCCCTCAACTACCCCAACTCTTAGGCCACTTGATTTTATAGTAGCTTCTAAAAGCGTGGTTTTCCCAGCTCCCGGACTACTCATCAAATTCACACACAATAGCCCATATTCGTCTAAATGCGCTCTATTGTGAGCAGCTTCGTGGTCATTATCTTTTAATATTTTCTCCACTACTTCAATAGTCTTTTTTTCATTTAACACCGGATGGTCATGATGACCGTGATGGTGATGATTATGATGATCATCGTGACTATGATGATGCGATCCACCCATACTGCAACCACAATCTTTACACATAATATCTCCTTAATTTTAAAACAATTAATAATCTTATATATTAAATCTTAGTATTATATCTAAGCAGATTTAAGCCAAAGTAAATCTGCCCCATAGCAATACCAGAATCATTCATAGGCTCATTAATTGGCAAATAATATTTAATATCATGGCGTCTAAACTCAGATATAGTTCTTTTTAACAAAGCTCTATTTTGCCATACTCCACCGCATAAAACAACTGGAAGATTATGCATTTTAGCAATCTTTAGAGCTAAATTTGAAATTCCATTTATAAAAGCAGTAGCTGCTACTTTCATAGGAACATTTAAAGCGCCTATAAATGCATTTTTATAATTAATTATATCTCCATCTATTTCAAATTCATAGGCCGCATTTATATTTTCATCATATAAAGCCTCAAGCATCATAGGGGCTTGTGCATCATAGGTAATAACTGGCAAATTTAGCACAATTGCAGCAAATGCATCAAAAATTCTACCAAGCGAACTAGTATCTACTATATTTAATCTATTTTGTAAGATTTTATCTAGATTAGATCTTTGAATTTGAGGTACTATGGTATCTATTTTTGGTGAGTTTAGATTGTATTTTTTTGCTATTGCGTAAGCTAGATAGTAGATATTTTTTATCCCTTTATCTGCTCCAATAAGCTCAAAATTATCAAAATGCATAACTCTTTTAAACTCATTATCTTTGCATCTTAGCACTTCGCCACCCCATATAGTAGCGTCCTGGCCATATCCAGTTCCATCAAAGCTAAGAGCTAAAACTTCACAATCTAAGCCGTTTTCTAACATTACACTAAGAGCATGAGCATGATGATGATAGACCTTATAAATCTCTTTATTTTTAAAATTATTTACAAATCCAAAATGCGGATGAGCATCACCAATGATAAAATCAAACTCAAACCCATAAATACTCTTAAAACTCTCTAGCAGCTCATCAAATCTTTTAATCACTGCTAAAGAGCCCATATCGCCAATATATGGAGAGCTAAAGATAAGGCCATCTTTATAGATAGCAAATTGATTTTTCATCAAACTCCCAAGCGCTAAAAAGCACCCTTTTGGCGCATCTTTTAATCCTAAATTTAAAGGTATAATATTAGGCTTTAATCCACGAGAAGTTCGAAGATAAATTGGCTTTGAAAATAGCTCAAAACAGATGCTATCATCGCTTGGATTTACAATATCTCTATCATTATCAAGAGCATAATCACACACACTACCAAGTCTGCTAGCAAGCTCATCAAAGTTTGTTAAAATAGGCTCTTTGCTTGGGTTTGCGCTAGTGGCTATAATTGGAGAATTTAATCTATCTAATAGCATTATATGTAGTGGAGTTGGTGGTAAAAATATACCAATACTTCCTACGCCACTAGATATTGACTTAGGTAGATTATTTTTGGATTTTAATAAAACAATAGGTTTTAAATTTGAGTTTAAAATCTTAGCTTCACTCTCATTAATATAAGCATAATCACAAGCCATATCAAGATCTTTACACATTATGGCTAAAGGTTTATGCGGACGCCTTTTACGCTCTTTTAGAGATGATACAGCCTCACTATTTAGAGCATCGCAAACAAGATGAAATCCACCAACTCCTTTAATAGCTATGATTTTGCCATCTTTTAAATCATCTATACATCTTTTAAGAGCCTCTTTATTATTTGCAAGAATTTTGCCATCTAAACTCTTATAGCTTAACTTTGGACCGCAGTTTTTACATGCTACTGGTTGAGCATGATAACGGCGATTGGTTGGGTCTTTATACTCATCTTGGCACTGTTTGCACATATTAAATTTGCCCATTGTAGTATTTATTCTATCATATGGCAAGCTTTTAATTAAAGAAAATCTAGGGCCGCAGTTTGTGCAGTTGATAAATGGATGATTATATCGTCTATTTGTAGGATCTTTTAATTCGGATTTACACTCATCACATATAGCAAAATCAGGTAAAATAGGTGCAAATTTATAACTTTCTTGCGAGCTAATTATATTAAAATCATCATATTTTTTATCGCTATTGCTAATAATAATATTATCTATTCTAGCTAGTGGAGGCAAATTTATTTTAAGCTTAGATATAAACTCATCAATATTTTTCTCATCGCCACAAAGCTCAATTTTCACACAGCTAGAATCATTTAATACAGTTCCATTTAGTTCAAGATTTTTAGCTAATGAATAGACAAAAGGGCGAAATCCAACACCTTGAACCAGCCCAAAAACTTCAATCTTAATTGATCTCAAGTGGATAGTGTCCGCTAAATTTACTTTTATAATTTGAATTACAAAACTTTAAAGCCAAATTTGCAATTACAGGATTAGCAAAGAGATTTCCGCTAAATATCATACCTTCGCACTCTAGTTCATCTTTTAAAATATCACCAAAATCACTTAAAAAAAATGCCAAACTCTCCAAACAGCCAAAGCTAATATTCTTCGCATCTGCGCCAGCTAGCCTAAAACTCATCGTGCTTCTAATAGCTCTTACCCAATCAAATTCGCTCTTGCTACTCATCTTATAATCAATTCTTACCCCTTTTAAACCGCTATAATCCCTAGCGTAGTTTAAAATTTGGCCATTGTATCCTAGAATTTGATCAATTATCATAAATAGCGAATAAAAATTATTAGGTAAATCTATAGTACCATTTGGTAGCTTGTACTCTTTTTGATAGTTTGCAAGTAACCTATCGCCACCATCGAATTCGGAAATTTTTTGCCAAATTTCTTCAAAGCTCTTTGGTAAATTAATTCTAAGCATATCAAATACATCTTCACCCTTATAAACTTTGATAAAATCGCTATATTTTTGACTTAAAAATACTCTAGCGATTGTAGAATTTGCTACACCTAACTCACTTACACAAAGACCAAAAAGAGCATAATTTTTATCATCAAATGAGTTTATAAACTCCATCTCTTTAGTTTTTATAAACTCTCCAGATCTAATAATTAAAATTCTCTCGTCTAAGATTGATACTTTCATATCATTTTTTAAACTTTTAATAGATAAAAAATTTATCCCATTTTCACTTAGGGCTTGAGTGATCTTATAAACATTGATATCCCAAGCGCTTCTAACATCAAAATATAGCGGTGCATCTTTGTGATTACTGCGATATATCGCATTAGTACGCAAATTTATAACCGGCTTTTCAAAACTAGCAAGAGCGATTAGAGATTTTTCATCGCATACAAAAATTTTAGCTGCATTTTTAAGATTTGTTGGTAGTATATAATCACAATCAAAACTACTAAATTTAGATATCTCATAACCATCATAATTTACAGTTTTACCAGCCATTATATCTTTTATAGCATTAGCTATAAATATATTATCACTTTTAAAGCCAAATTCATTTTCATCTGATTTTAAAGCATTTGGAGTAATATTTTTAAAACTAAAATCAAACTCGAATTCGCTATTTTTTGGTAATTCATCAGCTAAACTAACCTTGGACTCTTCAATAAAAATTGAGTGCGGAACTAAATTTATATACTCATCGCTAAATTTAGCTAGCTCGTTTTCATTGCCTTCTACATATAATTTTATAGATCTATTTTGAGCTGTAACGGAGTATTTTAAAGCACTTTTTTTAGCCCAAAAATCTAAAAAAAACGCTAAAACCGAACCATCATTTGCACAACTAAATTCAAAGCAAAGTATCAAAATTGCTCCTTTTTCCACTCATCAGCCATATCTTGCACACCTTTATCATCTATCCTTTCATAGCTAAAACCTAAATTTGAAAGCTCTTTTAAGATTATTTTTTCCATTAAATTCGTAGATTTTTTAATCTCATCGCTAAGCTCAAAACTCATTGGAACAATTCTTCTAGGTATTACACCTATTATTTTAGTTTGCGGTCTATCGCCTACTAAATCCATCATTTCAATAGTTTGAAGCATCTCTACTTCGTGTGCTGAACCAGACCAATTAATGCTCTTTGGCATATCTTCAAAATCAAAGAAATATACATCTCCTATCTGCCCACCATCAGCATCGATACAATCAACGACTATTAAATAATCGCTATCAGCCATTATCGGAGTTAAATGATTTGCTAAAGTACCGCCATCTACAAATTTTAAATTATGTTCTTTGGAGTTAAATTTAAAGTTATTCTCAATCATCTTAACAAAATGAACGCCGACACCTTCGTCGGCGAACATTACATTTCCTACTCCTAGGATTAAAACACGCATCTACTTCTCTTTTGGGAATTTGTAGCCGCTGATTATCGCATCCATAGCACCATCTTTGCCTTTTATAGCGTTAAATACAGCCATATAGATATGAACTACCATAAATATAAAGATAATCCACATAGCAATATGGTGAATTTGACGCACATTAGCAAGTCCTCCCATCCAAGCCTCAATAACTTTCATAGGCGTATAAAGCAACCCGCCAAGTCCTTCATGATATACATTGACATATAAAATCAAGCCAGTCAAGCAGATCACAAAAAGCACAATATAAAAGAATATATAAGAGGCAAATTGTAGTGGATTATAGGTTCCTTGAATATGAGGATGCTTGCCTAAGAATAGATAATATTTAATTTGGGCAATCCAAACTTTAATATCTAAAAAATTCTTTACACTCACTCTTTCAATATGGCTTTGTTTATCAAAGAAAAATAGATATGTCTTAAAGATAAAACAACCTATTAGTATAAATCCAGCTATTTGATGAACAGCACGCCATTTAGCATTCATAAAATTTATAGGCTCACCTGTTATAGCAGGACTTACAAAGACATAAGCAAGATAAAATCCGCTCACACTCAAAACCACAATAGATATAGCTCTAATCCAGTGCGTAAGGCGTAATCCTATGCTAAATTCATAATCAGCGATATGTTTTTTACTATTTTTCATATCTGCTCCTTAGATTAAATTCGGATTAACTTTATAGCTACTTAATTCATTGCCTTTTGTATCCATTACATGGACAGCACACGCTATACAAGGATCATAAGAGTGAATTTTGCGTATTATCTCTAAAGGCTGTTTTAAATCAGCAATTTTCAAGCCGATTAAGCACGCTTCATAGCTACCCATTTGACCTTTAGCATCTTTTGGGCTAGCATTCCAAGTAGATGGAACGACAGCTTGCCAATTCTCAATCACTCCATTTTTAATTCTACACCAGTGGCTTAGCATACCACGAGGCACATTACCTATAAATCTACCTTTATACTCTTTATTAGCATCAATTTGATATTTAGCGCAAGTGCTATCATCGATTTTTAAATTCTCAATTAGATTATTTAATGCTTTTAGAGCATTATCGGCAATGATTTTTGCCTCAATCATTCTACATGCAGTTCTACCTAAAGTAGATAAAACAGCACTTACTGGTAAGCCAGTTTCAGCTAGGAATTTATCCACTACTGGAACTACATTTTTATTGCCTTTTACATAATTTACTACTATATTTGCGAGTGGGCCAACTTGCATAGGCAAACTATCATATCTTGGGGCTTTAATCCAGCTATATTTACCATCTAAATCAAAGACTTTAGAATCTTCCATTTCGCCCTTAGCATTTAGAGTTTTAGCATCTTTAAATCCTGTATAATTTGGCGTAGTATCACCATCATAAGGGTGAAGTGGTGCATCATTTTTATACCATGAGCGAGTAGCTTCTTCGGTGATTTTGCTCTCATCTACTTCAAATACCTTAGATATATCGCCATTTAAGATATAACCACCATCAAATAGATACTCATTAGCACCAATTTGGAAATCTTGATATGTTAATAAATTTGGAGTTCCTACATCATTTACCACGCTTGGCTCATTAGCATAAGCCTTAGCCGCCATCACCAAATCAGGCCAATAAGCACGATTGATAAAATCAGCCATCTCTTGGAATTTCACCATATATTCACCTAGCCTTGCTGGGCTTTGAAGATCCATAACGCATGTTACGCCGCCTACAGTTAGACTTTGTGGATGAGGCTGTTTAGCTCCAAATACAGCCATAGCTTGAGCGATTGTTCTTTGAAGTCTTAAGCACTCAAGATAGTGACTTAGAGCAATTAGGTTTTGCTCTGGAGTAAATTTATATGTAGAGTGACCCCAATAAGCATTAGCAAATGGCCCAAGGTTGCCTTTTTCTACGAATTTTTTTACTTTATCTTGAACTAATTTTAACTGATCTGCGCCACATGCATATGGAGTATCGCAATATTTAAATGCCTCTTCGCTAGCCTTTTTTGGATCAGCACTAAGAGCACTCACCACATCAACAAAATCAAGCGCATGAAGTTGATAAAAATGCACCGGATGATCATGTAAAAACAGAGCCGCATTCATAAGTGTTCTAGTTAGTTTTGCATTTAGCGGAGGGACTATTCCTAGAGCATCTTCTACAGCCTCTATACCTGCTCTATAGTGCGAAAATGTACATACACCACAAATTCTTTGCGTCATAAAACCAGCATCTCTAGGATCTCTACCTTTTACAATTACCTCAATACCACGCCAAAGAGTTGAGCCACTATAAGCCTCTTTAACTACATTATTTTCATCTACGATTACTTCTACACGAAGATGGCCTTCAATTCTTGTAATAGGATCTACTACTATTCTTTGTTCGCTCATATTTTACTCCTTCTCTTTTGTTGCAGTAGCGATAAGTGCGTGAGCTGCGACAGCTACACCTGTGATTGCTAATACACCTATACCAATTTTATCACTTATAGCATCCGCCCCAAGTCCATCAAATACAGTGTTATACAATCTATCACCTAGTGGCACCTCAAATGGCCCCATCTGATCCCAAAAATCTGGCTCAGAACAGCCGATACAGCCGTGACCTGCTTGGATTGGCCAGCTTGTGTGTTGGTTAAATCTCTCACGAGAGCAGTTATTAAATGTATATGGACCTTTACAACCTACTTTATATAGACAATATCCATTTTTTGCACCTTGATCACCAAATTCTTGTACAAATTCACCAGCGTCAAATCTACCGCGTCTTTCGCATAGATCGTGAATTCTAAGCCCATAAGCCCATTTTGGTCTATTATATACATCAAGCGCTGGAAGAGTACCAAATAACAAGAAGTTAAGCACATTACCAACGATATTTTTTTCACTTGGCGGACATCCTGGGACATTGATTACTGGTTTATTGGTGATTTTGTGAAGTGGTTTTGCGTTTGTAGGGTTTGGAGCTGCTGCTTGGATACCGCCAAAGCTAGAGCATGTACCAATAGCAAAGATAGCAAGAGCATTATCACTAGCGTGGATAGCGTGTTCTCTACCTGTCGTGCCTTTTGGGCCTACTGTTAGATAAAAGGCGCTATCACCATCTGGAATACCGCCTTCTACCATTAAGACATATTTGCCTTTATATTTTTGTATAGCTTGTTCTAAATTCTCTTCAGCTTGCCAACCAGAAGCTGCCATAACTGTTTCATGATACTCTAAACTGATATAATCAAATATTAAGCTATCAATTGTAGGTGCATCACTTCTTAAAAGACTCTCGCTACAGCCGGTACATTCAGCCATATGGAGCCAAATCACAGGCAATCTATCGCTAAGCTCAGCTGCTTGAGCTACCATAGGTGCAAAACTAGCCGGCAAGGCCATAAGAGCAGTCATCGCTCCAGCCCATTTCATAAAATCTCTACGAGTAAAGCCGTGTTCGTTTAAAACATCCATAATAGAGCTATTTGCTTTCATTTTTGGAAGTTTGGCTAATTCTGATAGCCTATTTTGTATGGTGGTTATATTATGATTATCTACCATAAATTTCCCTTTTAATTGAGATTAAATTTATCTTAAAAATAAATTCTTTACCTGTTATTTTACTATCATTTAACTTAATAAATTTGATAAATCAAAATTAAATTTTAATTTTAAAGTTAAATTAATACAAATGGGCTAAAATCGGCTATTTTGCTACAAATTTAGGACTAAATAGGCAGTTTTTATTGCAAATTTAAAAAACAAAAAGTTAATAATACAAACTTTATCCCAGTTAAATTGAAGTATTAAATTCACTATTTAAATTTTATATATTAATAAAATTAACAATACATATGCATAAGATCATTGGTACTGTTATAATTATTAGGCTATTTTCATCACATTTGTAAGACTGCATAAAACAAAAAACAAATCACTGTAAATATCTAAAGCCAAATATTATTAATTTCATACTTACTAAACATAGGTCATCAAAATTATTATTATAATTAGCACACATAAATCTAAAAAATAATATAAAAGAAAGTTATTTAAAAATTAAAGAGAGCATAACCCTCTTTAATTTGGATAAATTCAAGCATAAATATCTAGCTTGCCAAGCTTTAAAGCCTCATTTTGAATAAATTGTGTAGGATTAGTTATTCTTGTAGGTGCTTCTATGTTTGGAGTTTGCATATTGATATCTGCTGTTTGACCAAACAGTTTTGCCATCATATTTTGTTCGACATCGATTGACTTTTTTAGCACCATTGTGCTAGCTACTAAACTAGCCTCTGCACTTCCACTCATACCTGCTAACATTTTTAACTCCTTAAAATTTAGTTATAAGTATAATCGACTAAAATATAAATTTTATTATTTTTTGGTGATTTTATATAAAAAATTTCCGCTACTTTGGATTATTTGAACCATTACTATCAAGATAATTACCGTATATGCCATAATATCTGGGCGAAATCTTTGAAATCCATATCTCATAGCTACATCGCCAAGGCCACCACCGCCAACGGCGCCCGCCATAGCGGTAAATCCGATCACAACTATAAGCGTAAGTGTGATAGCATTTATAATGCTTGGCAACGCTTCTATAAATATAACCTTAAATATTATCTGCGTTTTGGTGGCTCCATAGCTTAATGCTGCTTCTATAATGCTACTATCTACTTCATTCATCGCATTTTCGATTAATCTAGCGATAAATGGCGCTGAGCCGATAGTGAGCGGGACTATGGCTGCTGTCGTGCCAATACTGGTACCAACTATAAATTTAGTTAATGGAAACAAGACAATTATAAGAATTATAAATGGAAAGCTTCTAAGTGTATTGACTGCGATATCTAGAGTATTATAAATAGCTCTATTTGGTTTTAGGCCGTTTTTAGAGGTTATAACTAAGATTATAGCCAGTCCAAGCCCTATAATAAAAGCCAAAAGCGTAGATACAAAAGCCATATATAAGGTATCAATCGTGGCTTCAAAAAGCAATTTTGATATCATTTACTCTCCTTTATAATCTCATATAGAGCGCCTGAATTTTTGATGAATTCTTCTACTTTAAGCTCATATTTTGGTTCTACATTTATAACCAAGCTACCAAGAACGCTACCACCTAGCTTTTCTAATTTTCCCCAAACTATGTTAAAATCAATATCAAGCTCTCTAGCCATATTGGTTATAATACTATGCATCGCTACATTTGGCGGGAAAAATATCTTAATATTTACGCCAGTACCTGGCAAAATCTCCTCTTCGCCAAGGAATTTTTTCATATTTTCATTTGGATTTAAAAATAGCTCAACAATACTTCCAGAGTTGGTTATAACTCCACCTTCAAGCAAGATAGCTCTATTTGCTATGCTTTTTACCACATCCATCTCGTGAGTAACAATAACTATAGTAATACCTAAAGTTTGATTGATTTTAGCAAGCAAAGATAGAATTTGCTTTGTAGTATTTGGGTCTAGTGCGCTAGTAGCCTCATCGCTTAGTAGGATTTTTGGTTTTAGTGCTAAGGCTCTGGCTATGGCTACTCTTTGTTTTTGACCACCACTTAACTGGCTTGGATAGCTATTTGCTTTTGATTCTAGGCCGACTAGTTTTAGCAACTCCTCAACCCTATCTTTAATATCATTTTTATTCCACTTCCACATAACTAATGGCATAGCAACATTTTCAAATACGGTCTTTCTGCTCATTAAGGCAAAGTGTTGAAAGATCATACCTATATCTTTTCTTAACTCTCTTAGACCTTGCTCATTTAATTGCGAAATTTCTTTATCAAATACTTTTAGACTGCCATCTTGATAATCTTCCAGCCCATTAATGCAGCGTAAAAGCGTGCTTTTTCCAGCTCCGCTGTGACCAACAATAGCAAAAATTTCACCAGGCTTTATCTCACAACTAACATCATTTATAGTAAGATGTTTATCATAATATTTTTTTAGGTTTTTTATACATATCAACTCTTATCCTTTTGGCCTACATTTTTGAAATTTATATCATTATACTTTATAGATTTTGCCAAATTTTATTTATGTTAAATTGCCTAATTCGTTTGTTACTTTTGCTAATTTATCTTTAGCAGCCGCTAGGCCATCTTTATTGGTTTGTAGCACGGCCTGTGGAGCATTTGCTACGAATTTTTCATTGCTAAGCATATTTTCAAGTTTAGCTATCTCTTTTTCAAGCTTTGATTTTTGTGAGTTTAGTCGTGCTATAATGGCAGTCGTATCCACACCAGCAAGCGGTATAAAGCTCTCTAAATTCTCGCTCACATCTCTAGCAGAATTAGGGATAATATTTTTTGTTATCTCTACATTTTCACATTTAGCAAGTAGTTTGATAAAGTTTAGGTAGCTAGCGATATCAAGATTGCTATTTAACTTTATAAAGGCTTTTGAGATTTTGGCGTTGCCTTGGTCTATCGTCGATTTAGCACGGCGAATGCTTATTATGGCTTCGATTATTAGCTCAAATTTGGATATGATAGCTTCATCTATTTTGCTAGCTTTTGGGTATTTAGAGATCATTATGGAGGTAGAATTTTCTAAATTTGTGCCACTTAATTCGTGATATAGATACTCGCTGATAAAAGGCATAAATGGGCTTAGTAATTTCATACTCTCTTTGAAAATAGAGCCAAGCTCGCTAATTGCGCTTTTATCGGCTTTTGATAGCTCAATCCCCCAATCACAAAATTCATCCCATAGGAATTTATACACCCTATCTGCTGCGTCATTAAATCTATAGCTATCAAGTGCTTTTCTTGTTTCGTTTATAGCGATTTTAAAGCGATTTAGTATATATTTGCCAAGTTCTGTATGCACGGCATTTTCATCAAGATCGCTGAATTTATCTACATTCATACGCAAGAATTTAGTAGCGTTATATAATTTGTTGGTGAAATTTCGGCTTAAAACCATCTGCTCATCGCTCATTCTGACATCACGACCTTGAGCGCATAAGATAGTTAGCGTAAAGCGAAGTATATCGGCTGAATACTCATCGATCATATCTAGTGGGTCTATTATATTTCCACTTGACTTGCTCATCTTTTTGCCATCTTTGTCTTTGACAAGAGCGTGTAAATATATATCTTTAAAAGGTAGCTCTCCTAAGGCGTTGTTGCTTTGAAACATCATTCTAGCCACCCAGAAAAATAGTATATCAAATCCAGTAATTAGCATGGAATTTGGATAAAATTCGCTTAAATCACTCTCAAGCCACTTCTCATTTTTCAGCGCATTACCATTTCCCCAGCCAAGTGTGCTAAAAGGCCAAAGCCCACTAGAAAACCAAGTATCAAGCACATCGGGGTCTTGGGTGAATTTATCTCCACCACATTTTGGGCATTTGAGTGGTTTTTCATTCTCATCAGCCCACTCATGGCCACACTCGCAGTAAAATACTGGAATTCGATGCCCCCACCATAATTGACGGCTTATACACCAATCTTTTAACTCTCTCATCCAAGCATTAAAGCTATTTATCCAATGTGATGGGTAGAATTTTGCTCCGCCTTCATTTACACTTTTGATAGCTTCATCGGCGATTTCAGATTTTACAAACCATTGCTTGCTGATATAAGGCTCTACCACATTTTTACAGCGGTAGCAGTAGCCTACTTGATTTTCATAGTCTTCGATTTTTTCTACAAAGCCCTTGCTCTCTAGCTCGGCTACTACCATATCTCTAGCTTCAAGTCTTTCTAAGCCTTTGAATTTAGCACAATAATCATTTAAAATTCCCTTTTCATCAAAGATTGTTATAAACTCCAAATTATGCCTATTTCCTACTTCATAGTCGTTTGTATCGTGCGCCGGAGTTACTTTGACTACGCCAGTACCAAAGCTCATATCTACATGCTCATCAGCGATGATTTTTATTTTTCGCCCAAGCAAAGGCAACTCAACAAACTTGCCTATTAAATCCTTATATCTTTCATCATTTGGATTTACCATTACAGCAGTATCACCAAAGTATGTCTCAGGTCTAGTAGTAGCCACCACGATATAGGGACGCTTGTTCGCATCTTTAGCGGAGCTTGAATTTTGCTCGCTTGATGAATTATTTATTCTATCTGCACTCGCAAAATTCTGCGCAACCCCCAAATCTGCTTGGCAATCGCCACCTATCTGGCTATGGTTTGAAGAGCTATTTTCACATAAAAAATATCTCAAATGATATAATTTGCCTTTATTTGCCTTATGCTCGACTTCTACATCGCTTAAAGCGCCATCGTGCGTACACCAATTTACCATATAATTTCCACGGATTATAAGCCCTTTATTATACAAGCTTACAAAGGCTTTTCTCACAGCGTTTTTAAGCCCTTCATCCATAGTAAATCTCTCTCTACTCCAAGCAGGCGTTATCCCAAGGCGACGCATTTGATAGACGATTTGACCGCCGCTTTTTTCTTTCCATTCCCAGGTTTTTTTAAGGAATTCTTCTCTGCCGATTTGCTCTTTTGTAATCCCACTAGCTAGAAGTTGCTTTTCAACTACATTTTGAGTAGCTATCCCAGCGTGGTCAAGTCCTGGCTGCCAAAGGGTTTTATAGCCATCCATCCTTTTGTATCTTGTAATTATATCTTGTAAAGTAAAGGTAAGCGCATGCCCTATATGTAGGACTCCTGTGACATTTGGCGGTGGCATCATGATACAAAAAGTTTTATTATCTTCTTGAATATTTTTATTCCCATCAATCTCGAAATATCCACGCTCTTCGCAGATTTTATAAAATTTCTCTTCTATTGTTTTTGGATCATAAAATTCAGCCATTTTTTGCCTTTAGTGAAAGATAAAAATGTGCGATTTTAGCTAAATTTATATAAATAAATAATAAAATTTATGAAGCTATAAGCCATTTTAATGGATAATAGCAACTTTAAAATTTTAAATTATGAAAGGATTAATATGGATTTTCGCATTGAAAAAGACACAATGGGCGAGATCAAGGTGCCTAATGACAAGTATTGGGGAGCTCAAACTGAGAGAAGTTTAGAAAATTTCAAAATCGGCAAAGGCACAATGCCAAGCGAGGTTATAGAGGGTTTTGCCTATCTTAAAAAGGCTTGCGCTATCGTAAATAACAAACTTGGCCGCTTAGATGATGCTAAAACAAAGGCTATTTCTCAAGCTTGCGATGAGGTACTAGCCGGTAAATTAGATGGTAATTTCCCGCTTGTAGTATGGCAAACAGGTAGCGGAACTCAATCAAATATGAATTTAAACGAAGTTATCGCTAACCGCTCTACTGAGATTTTGGGTGAGGATTTTAGAAGTAAAAAGCTAATTCATCCAAATGATGATGTAAATAAAGGTCAAAGCTCAAATGATACTTATCCTACAGCTATGAGAATTGCTTTTGTTTTAGAACTTCAAAAACAGCTTTTCCCAGCTATTGATAAGCTTTTGGCTACACTTGAAGCAAAGAGCAAAGAGTTTGCTAATATTGTTAAAATAGGTAGAACTCACTTACAAGATGCTACACCTTTAACCTTAGGTCAAGAGTTTAGCGGATATGCTCACATGTTAAAAGCTAGTAAAGATCAAATTCTAGCTACTATTCCATTTTTAGAAGAGCTTGCTATTGGCGGAACAGCGGTGGGAACAGGGCTAAATAGCCATCCAGACTTTAGTCCTATGGTGAGTGAAGTTTTAAATGAGATAACTAAAACTGAGTTTAAATTTAAATCTCATCCAAATAAATTTCACGGCCTTACAAGCCATGATGCTGAAGTATTTTTAAGCGGTGCTTTAAATGGTCTTGGGGCAAATTTAATGAAAATCGCAAATGATATCAGATGGTTAGCAAGTGGCCCAAGATGCGGTATTGGCGAGATAAATATCCCTGAAAACGAGCCAGGAAGCTCTATTATGCCAGGTAAAGTCAATCCTACTCAATGTGAAGCCGTAACAATGGTAGCAGTCCAAGTAGCAGGCAATCATGTAAGTGTAGCAATGGGCGCATCTCAAGGTAATTTTGAGTTAAATGTATTTAAGCCTGTAATTGCTCACAATATTTTAGAGAGCATTAGATTGCTAAGCGATTCTATGGTTAGCTTTAATGACCATTGCGCTATTGGAATCACCGCAAATGAAGCTAAAATCGATAAACTTCTTCACGAAAGCCTTATGCTTGTAACTGCCCTAAATCCACATATTGGATATGAAAATGCTGCTAAAATAGCTAAAACAGCTCACAAAAATGGCACAACCTTAAAAGAAGAAGCTATAAATTTAGGTCTTTTGACAGCTGCTCAGTTTGATGAGTGGGTAAAACCTGAAGATATGACCGCTCCTAAGAAATAGAGGTGAATTTAATTTTGCAATGACATAAAATTAGTTATGAATTTACTACCATATATGTCATTGCAAGGAAGTTGCTTGCAACTTCCAAACAGATCTTTTAAATTTATTTTAATTCATAAAGCAGCAATCAATACAAAGTAATCCTAAGTAAAAATACCATCTATTAAAATTAACTCTAAAAGATTTAAAGAAGATGTAAAAATCTATATTTAAATTTACTACAAGTTCCAACAATGATTAATTGGCCCATTTCCATGACCAATAACCAGACCGCTTTTGAGTGCGTTTGTTACATACTCTTTAGCATTTTTTACTGATTGATTAATACTTAACCCACTAGCGATATTACACGCAATAGCAGAAGATAGAGTGCAACCTGTACCATGAGTATTATTAGTATCTACTTTAGGAACACAAAATTGGCTAAATTCGCCATTTTCATAGAGCAAATCAACTGCAGCATCTTCTCTTAAATGACCACCCTTTATTAATACGCTTTTGCAGCCATAATTACTAATTTTAATAGCTGCAGCTTTCATATCATCCATATTGTTTATCTCCATACCGCTTAATGCACTTGCTTCAGGTAAATTTGGCGTTACTACACTTGCAAGATTAAAAAGCTCTTTAGTATAAACTTCTAGAGCACTCTCATCCATTAATCTTCCTCCAGTTGTTGCCACCATCACAGGGTCTAAAATTATATTTGTACAGTTATATTTTTTAAGCATTTTAGCAACTGAACGCATAATATCTGCATTTGAGAGCATTCCTAATTTTATTGCATCTGGAGTTATATCA
Source organism: Campylobacter sp. P0103 (assembly GCF_002139545.1). NCBI lineage: Bacteria > Pseudomonadati > Campylobacterota > Epsilonproteobacteria > Campylobacterales > Campylobacteraceae > Campylobacter > Campylobacter sp. P0103. The sequence goes on from NZ_MJKG01000001.1 coordinate 406,271, forward strand.
CTTAAAACTGAATCTATTTGTGTCTCTACAAACTCAGGCGAACAGTTTAAAACTCCACTAACTGCTGTAGTATTTTGTGCAGTTAGCGAGACTATTACTGCCATTGCGTAGTGCTTATGAGCTGTAATTGTTTTTATATCAGCTTGAATCCCTGCCCCGCCTGATGGATCTGAACCTGCTATAGATAGTACTTTTTTCATATTTTTCCTTTATATTAACTGAAATTTATAATCAGTTTTGTATAATAGCAAGTCAAATTTAACATTTAAGGATAAAACAATGAAAAAACTACTAGCTTTAAGCCTTGTTGCTGCAAGCCTTGTAAGCTCTGCATTTGCTACAACTCTAAAAGTTGGCGCCACTCCGGTTCCTCACGCTGAAATACTTGAATTTATAGCTCCAGAGTTGAAAAAATCAGGTATAAATTTGGAGATAAAAGTATTTAACGACTATGTAATCCCAAATATTGCAGTTGAAGATGGTGATTTAGATGCTAATTTTTTCCAGCATATACCATATTTAAATGAATTTAATAAAAATAAAGGCACTCACCTAGTAAAAACTATAGGTGTCCATTTAGAACCAATGGGTGTTTATAGTAAAAAAATTAAATCTTTAAGCGAGTTAAAAAATGGTGCAATAGTAAGCATTCCAAATGACCCTACAAACGAAAGCCGTGCGCTTGATGTACTAGTATCTGCTAAATTAATAGAAGTTGATACAAATGTAAAGCTACGCACTCCTTTAGATATTACTAAAAACCCTAAAAATCTCAAATTTAAAGAGATAGAAGCAGCTACTTTGCCACGTACTTTAGATGATGTAGATATCGCCGTGATAAATACAAATTTCGCTATGAATGCAAACCTAAACCCTACAAAAGATGCTCTAGTAATCGAATCTAAAGAGAGTCCATATGTAAATATTGTAGTTGTAAAAGATGGAAATCAAAATAAAGATGGTATAAAAGCTCTTAATAAAGCATTGCAAACTCAAGCTATTAAGGATTTCATAACTGAAAAATATAAAGGCTCTATAGTTCCAGCTTTCTAATTTAAATTCATTTTTAAGCTAATTTTGGGGTTATTTTAGATATAATTAACCCCAAATTTTTATAAATTAAGGATATAAAATGTCAAAAAGATGTGCAATTACAGGCAAAGGCCCTATGGTTGGAAACAATGTAAGCCACGCTAACAACAGAACAAAAAGAAGATTTATGCCAAACCTTCGCACAGTGCGTGTAACATTAGAAGATGGAACAACTAGAAAAATCAGAGTTGCAGCTTCTACATTAAGAACAATGAAAAAACAATCAAAATAACCATTTAAAAAGAGGAATTTATGTCTTTGATTAAAAAGATTAAAAAGTTCCTCCACTGGACCGATGAGTCCAAACCCGAATATGATCTAAATACTGAACTTTATCAACAGTTAAAAGCCTTCCGACTTCCATTAATATTTGTCGTACTAATGATGTTATTTGGTACATTAGGATATATGATTACTAGCGGTTTTACACTAATAGATGCGATATATCAAGCCGGAATGACATTTACAACTGTTGGATTTACCGAAGTCTCACAAATCACTACCACTGGACGTCTTTTTACCATCGTTTTTATACTTATAGGATTTTGTTTGTTTACATTTTCTATGGGTCTTGTTATCGAGATTATTAAAAAAGGTGTCTTAACTAGGATTTTAAAGGAAAGAAGCATGATATATAAGATCGCAAGACTTAAAAATCACTTCGTAATCTGCTATCATAATCTCTATACTATCGAGCTTTCAAGGCAATTTAGAGAAAACCACATTCCATTTGTAGTTATTGATAGCAGAGAAGATTTAGCTCAAATAGCTGAAACATATAAATATCCATACTATATAATAGATGAACCTCATACCCAATCAGCTATCTTAAAATCACACCTCTCTAGCGCTAAAGGCCTAATCACTCTAAGCCCGCACATAGCCGATAATATCGCCCTTATTGCTACAGTTAGATTATACGAAAAAGAGCTTGGTAGAATTAAACCATATTTTATTATGACTAACTCAGATAATGATAATGACACCCAAAAGCTAATAAAACTAGGCGCAGACTCAGTAGTAAGCCCATCAAAGCTAGTCGCTCAAAGAATCTCAGCTATGAGCGTACGCCCTGATATGGAAAACATTCTAGAGCAATTTTTATACAAAAAAGATTCTCCTATAGATATGGAGGAAATTAGAGTCCCAGAGGCTTCATGGATGAGATTTAAAAGAATAAAAGAGACTCATTTAAGAAAACTTACAAATGCTGATATCGTCGGTATCACAGACCAAAATGGTAAGTTCAATCCAATGCCAAATGGCGATACTTTAATTGGCACTAGCTCAAAGCTATTAGTAATTGGAACTGCTGAGAGCATCAGAGCAACAAAACGGCTAATTTTTAGCAAATACAAACCAGAGGAGCTAAAATATGTTTAACCTAATCAGTCTTAAAAACGGCCTTGAAAATGTAGATGGATTTTTCTTTGGTGGCGTTAGCACTGGGCTTAAACCAAATGGTGATAACGACCTTGGATTTATCAGAGCCGATGAGCCATTTATGCTTTCAGCTAAATTTACATCAAATAAATTTCAAGCTGCACCTATTGTCCATTTTAAACGTTATGAAAAAGGATTTAAATCAAATTTCTTACTACTAAATTCAAAAAATGCCAATGCAATGACAGGGCAAAGCGGCGTAGATGATATTGATGAACTTTTTAAGATTTTAAATCAAAAAACCCCGCTAATAAATCCAATTATGAGCTCTACTGGAGTGATTGGATATAGATTAAATCAAGAAAAAATCAGATCTGGATTTGATAAATTTGATCTTAATCAAAAAAGCAGTGACTCTGTAGCAAGGGCAATTATGACTACTGATAGCTTTAAAAAAGAGATAGCTTTTAAAGTTGAGCTTGAAAATGGCAAAAGCTTTAATATTGCAGCCATTTGCAAAGGCGCAGGTATGATAAATCCAGCATTTGCTACTATGCTTTGCTTTATTCTTACTGATGCAGCTATACCGCAAAGCGATATGGATGAACTACTAAAAGAGACGACAAAATATAGCTTTGATGCTGTAAGCGTAGATGGAGATACTAGTACTAATGATACACTAATGCTACTTAGTTCAGGCAAAAGTGGCGTATATGATAAAGAAGCGTTTAAATTCGCACTTGATAAGATCACATTAGAAATGGCTCTAAATTTAGTCAAAGATGGTGAAGGAAGCACCAAAGTTGTCGCCTTTGAAGTAAAAGGTGCTGCTAGCGATGATGAAGCCAGCAAAGCAGCTAAGGCACTCTCAAATTCGCTTTTAGTCAAAACAGCTATTTTTGGAGAGGATCCAAACTGGGGTAGGATAGCCTCCACGATCGGCGCTAGCGGCATAGAATGCGATAGCACTAAATTAGCTATATACTATGATGATGTACTAGTATATGATAAAGATCACCCTGAGCTAGATGAAGCAAGAGAGCAAAAAGCGCACACAGTAATGAAAAAGGATAGTTATCGTATCATTTGTGATTTAGGTATTGCAAATGGTAAATTTACTGCATATGGATGCGATCTAGGGCATACTTATGTTAAAATCAATGCCGATTATAGATCATAATTGGCTTGGTTTAAGTATCTTTTTTGTATAATGTCGAGATTTTAAATTTAAAAGGAGTATAAATGCTACACGAATATAGAGATTTAATCACAGAATTAAAAGGCAAAAATGCACATTTTGATGCTGTATTTAACAAACACAATGAACTAGACCAAAGAATTCTAGATGCAGAAGAAGGTCGTGAACATATGGATCAATTTGAGTTAGAAACTCTTAAAAAAGAGAAATTAAGACTAAAAGATGAAGCTTACCATATCTTAATGGAATATAAAAAATCTAAAGCAAATAGCTAAGTAAATTTGGGCTTTTTGCCCAAATTTACTTCGATTGACAATCATTAATAAAAAATATACTTTATCAGTTTATTATAATAATAATTCTTTTTTATATTTTATCGAAATTTAAATATTTTTGTTATACAATACACTATAACCCTAATAGCTCTATAATTAAATAGCTTATGGCTTTAACAAGTTTAAAGAGTTAAAAAATTAAAAGGAAAAATATGTTTGGTTCAAAAAAAATCGCTCAATATGAAGAACAAATCGTCGCTCTAAAAAAAGAGTTAGAGGCTACAAATGCAGAAAATAGCAAGCTTCGAGCTGAGTTACAAGGGCTTATGGCTTCTCAAACCAATCTAAAACAGTGCGAAATAATAACCGAAATAGCTAAAAGTATGATTGAAGGCGTAAAAGCAAATTCAAGAAATATCCAATCAGGTATAGAGAAAAATCTGGAGCTATCTCGTGCATCTATAGATAAAATTGATTTCAATCTAAATAACATTGCCGAATTAAGCCATTCTAGCAACAAATTGATAGATTCTCTAAATGAGATCACAAGCTCAAGCAACAAAACTCGCACAGCAGCTGAAAACCTACATAAAAGTGTTGATGAGATTACAAATGTTATAAATCTAATCAAAGATATTTCAGATCAAACAAACCTTCTAGCGCTAAATGCTGCTATTGAGGCGGCTCGTGCTGGTGAGCATGGTCGTGGATTTGCTGTTGTTGCTGATGAGGTTAGGAAACTAGCTGAAAGAACTCAAAAAGCAACTGCAGAAGTAGAGATGAATATCAATCTACTAAAACAAAATGCTAGCGATATGTTTGCTCAAAGTGAAGAAGTTGAGACTATCTCAATTGAGTCAAATAAACATATCGAGGGCTTTATTAATAAATTTGAACTATTAGTAAATAATACTAAAGATATAGAACATAACGCAAAACTTATCTCTTATGATATCTTTACAAGCCTTGTTAAGATCGATCATATGCTATTTAAAACAAATGGCTATAATCAAATTTACACTAAAAACTTCGAACAGATGCCAGACCATACAATGTGCCGTCTTGGTAAATGGTGTGAAGATAGTGGTAAAGCTATATTTGGTGATACTGCTGAGTTTAATCAAATTCTTGAACCGCATAGTATGGTGCATAAATATGTCAATTCTGCAATCGACCTTGCAAGTAAAGATTTCTTAAATAACTCTCCAGTAATCATTAAAGAATTTACAACTTCTGAAGAATATTCTATTAGATTGTTTGAAATATTTGATTCGATGGTGCTTGCTAAAGCAAAATCGATGCAATAAACCTGAGAGCTTTGGCTCTCACTCTACTCTTTTAATCAAAATCAAATTTAAAACTTGGTAAAATTACAAAAATTAAGGATCAAATTTGAGGCTAATTATTTTAGTTTCTTTGCTTTGCTTGATGCTAAATGGTTTTGAGGCTGCACAGAAGAATACTCCAGTCAATCTAGCATCAAAGCTATCAAAAGGCTCATTTGATATTCAAACTTGTAAGCTACTAACATCACATTATAAAGAGCTTCATGGTAATACCCAGATTTTAAATAGTATTGATTTAATCAATATAGAAGCGATTAAATTTGACCACTGGACAACTAGGGATTTTAGTATAAATATATTTCAAGCTGTAAATACTCATACAAAAAATTATAGCTTTTATGGTATTTATACTGCATCACATGATTTAAATTTAGATATTTTTAAACTAACAAACTCCCTAAATACCACCTATGATGACTCGCTTGATGTTCCAACAGCCTATATGCACTCTACAAACCTTAGTGCTAAACTGCTTAAAAACACAAAAATCGGAGCTATGCTTTATCAAGATGAGACCAAGCAGTATAATACAAGCTACTATATAAATACTAAAATTTATAAGAATTTATATCTAGATTTGTCATTTTATAATACTCAAAGTACAAATAGTTTTTATACTAAATTTACACTTAATTACTAAAGGCTTAAATATGAAAAATTTAATCATAATCCTGGGCGAGGATTTGCAGATAAATCGCCCATTTTTAGACTATTTTTTTACATCTTATAAAGAAAAATTTGGTGCTCTTGCTTCAGTTTATTACATTCAAAACAATGATAAGGAACTACCATTTTATATAGAAAATTTTACCAAAGAGTATGATAATATTACTATTTGTGCTAATGAAAATGGATTTAATACGCTTAGTAAGATTTTAGCTACACTTACAACTGATACGATTGAGCTTAAATTTGAAACACTTATGCCATCTCAAGTGATTAAATTTAGTAAAAATAGTTTTTTAATATCCCTAAATAACTCTCAAATAAATTTAATCAAAGCCGAACCAATCAAAGAACTACCTGAGATTTTAACTCAAGATGACCAACAATCTAAAATCTTTCATATTATCGATATTGACAAAGAGAGCGCACAAATTTTACTTGAGCCACTCACTGCTAGCTATAATGTAAATATTACTCTAACTACAATAATTGATGGCCTAACCAAGGTCAAAGTTAGCACTAGTAGATATGGACATATCGATAGCTTCATTGATAGCGTTGCTAATTTATTTATTGGTAAAATAATTCCAGCTGATGATATTATCAAATTTACAGCTAAAAAGCTAATTCAAAATGATAAAAAGATAACCTTTGCAGAATCTTGTACCGCAGGAATGTGTGCTGCAGCACTTGGCAATATACCAGGCGTGAGCGTAGCCTTTAGTGGTTCGCTAGTAACATACTCTAATGAGATTAAAAATAGCTGGATAGGTGTTGATAAAGATATTTTAGATAGTTTTGGCGCTGTTAGCGCACAGTGTGCTGAGGCTATGGCTAGCGGAGCGCTAGGATTAGGAGTAGCTGATTATGCTATAGCTATTAGCGGAATAGCTGGCCCAGATGGCGGAAGCACGCAAAAGCCAGTAGGTACAGTATTTATAGCAGTTGCATCTGCAAATAATGTAGCCTCACTAAGACTGCTTTTAAGTGGCGATCGCAACTATATAAGAACACAAAGCGTTCTACACGCCTTTACTTTACTACTTCGCCAATATCCTGAACTTTGTAAATAGAGCTAAATGACGCTTTTGGCGATGAATTGAGCAAATTCATCGCTATCATTTGGTGCTTTTACCACCTTATAAAACTCAAATTTATTCTCATCAGCAATATGCTTATACTCAATCGCTAGCTCAAAATCAGTCTCGGAATTATCAATACAAAAGCTAATTGGATATATTAATGCTTTTTTACTTGGTAAATTTGGAAGTACTTCGCTTAAATTTGGTCCTAGCCACTTTACTGGCCCAAGACGAGATTGATAGGCTAAACTTATGCTATTAAACTCTAATTTAGCAATATTTAATTTGGATTTTAAAATCTCTAAATGATCTTTTAGATGACGCTCATATAAATCGCCTTTATCAATTACTTTTTGTGGAAGAGAGTGAGCTGAAAATATCAAATCAATCTGCCTAGCATTAGTATCTCCAAGGCTTTTAATAATATCAGCAATAATAATATCATTAAATTTATCATTATTATAAAAATAATCTATAATACTTATTTTAGCGCCAATTTCGAGCTCATCTATAGCCTTTTTAGCAGAGTCTAAGCTTGATGTAATTGTAGTAACTGAATGATGAGGATATAGTGGAAAAAGTATTATTTCATCAGCGTCTTTATATTTTGCAAGAGTATCAGACGCAAATGGCGGTGTATAGTTCATAGCATAATCAAAGATTAGATTATCAAAGCCAAATTTGGTATTTAGTTTAGCTACCAAAGAGCGTGTTATATCGCCTAAAGCGGACTTTCCGCCTAGTTGAATATAGTTTTGAGTGGCTGGCTTTAATCTCATCATTGTTATAATCCACGCTACAAAAGCTCTTAAATATCTATTTTTAATTCCTAAAATATATGGATCATTAAACATATTAGTTAAAAATACCCTAACTTGACTTAGATTATCTACTCCGCCCATATTTAGCAGTATAACTACTCTTTTCATTTTTTACCTTTTGGCTAAATTTGACTAATTGTATTTAAAAAAACTTAATATTTTCTACCACTCAATAGTATAATTATAGCGGATATTTTGACCATTTTGTATCCCCATCACCTCGCCAAAATCCCCCACGCCTACCCAAGAGCTATCCTTAAACAACCTCACCCAAACAAAATCACTCCCATAAAAATGAGTATTTCTAATCTCAAATTCGCTCTTTTGCTCGTTATTAATCTCAATTTCCATCACGCCATCAATCACATCGCTAGAATTTAGAGTAGAATTAAATTTCACAATATCTTTTGAAGCATTAAAATTTTTAAAGACAAAATAATCCCTTAACTCAGATACCCCACTCATATTTTCATCCAAAACCGGACTATACTCACTACTATTTTTAGCTATATTTTGACACTCATTATCACAAAAAATAGCGAAATATATCTTAGCAATATATGGATAATTCACCGCTTGACTAAGCTTATCCCCATAAGCCTTAGCATAGTATAAATAGCTATAATCTTGCGATAAATTTGGCTTTTGAGTTAAATTCAAATCAATATCGCTTGATATAATTTTATATGGATTTTGCGGTTTTTCTCGTGGCAAAGATACCTTCAACCAAGCTTTAGCGATACCATTTTTAAAGCTATTTTTGCTAACTGTATAGCTATTTTCACTACTTTTATATATGTGATCATCATTTGGCTCACTTAAAGCGTGTAAAGATAGCCTACTAGAATTACCAAAGCTCACATCATCACCATAACATCCAGCGCTAAAAAGCTTAGCTACGCTATTATCGCTTAGGCGAACCTGAAATTCCAAATTCGCACTAACACCCATAAAATCACTATATTGACTAAGGCTTAAATTCTCATCCATAACCCCAAATAATCCAAATTTAGAGCCAAAAATAGTATTTGTATGAACGATTTTATCATAGTCAAAATATGCGATATCCTTAGAAATTCCAGCATCGCAACCTATCAAACCAAGCTCATTTGGATCATTTGTAAAGCTATTTATCAAGCAACCTCGATGAATTTTATCGCTATTTTGCCTATCTATAAACTCAATCCTAGCTACACCAATATCAGGATAGACAAATCCATCTTTATCCGTGCTAATCACCCCTACCCCATCTTTAAACTCAATAGTCTCAGATGAGAGATTTGCCACGCAATTTTCCAAGATATGGCCTATAAAATCACCGCTATAATGGCCATTATATCCAGTTACTACATTACCATTATAGTCCAAGGCTATAAGCTTAAAATCTCTATATTTCACTCCGCCTTTTGGATTTTGTGGGATATTTTCTAGCTTAAATTTAGCCACTCGAGCATTAAATTTAGATGATTGAATCTGCTTTGAGTTGGCTTTTTGGTCTTTGTATTTGGCTATGAGATATAAATTTTTATAATCTATCGTTGGCAAATTTGGAATCATAAGTGGGATTTTACCACCGCTAAAAGTGTTAGATTGATAAATTTTATATCTATTATTAAGCCAAATTTCAAAATCACTCACAACGCTAGTAGTCTGAAATTCCACTTCAAACTCTCGCTCTATAATCTGTGTATAAATTTCACCGAAACTCTCATAACTATTTGAGTTTTGACTTGGGCTTAGCATATTTAGTGCTATTTCAGACTCAAACTCATAATCGCTTAGCCCTATATCAGCCACACCAAAGGTTATTAAGAGATTTTCTCCACTTTTTAATATAATATCTTGAGATTTATAGCCATCATTTTGATAAGTATTATTACAAATAAGATGGCTATTTTGGATGGAATTTGAGATTTTATAATCAAATTTCGCCATTGTAGCACTAGTGAAACTCACGCTAACTAAGGTATCAAATTGCGCCGTTATCGATATCGCAACTTGCTTATTTGATTTGATTTTGCTAGTTTTGATTTTATAGTGCTCTTGTATATTTTGATTTACAATGCTCTTATCTCCAAGACTTATCCCATCACGCTCTAAACTCACAACACTAGATATATCGCAGTCTGCCACCAAAGAAACTACCAAAAATATAAGTAAAAATAGAGCTCTCATAACCATCCTAATATCTAAAATTATATTCAAAAATACTAAATTTAACTTATAATAATTAAATTTTTAAGCTTTTCAATAATTATGAGAATTTAAGTAGCGTTATTTATAAATATTATTTAAAAATTTTTTAAGATTTATCTAAACCTAATAAAAATGGTGCGATCAGCGAGACTTGAACTCGCACACCGTAGCGGCACTACCCCCTCAAGATAGCGTGTCTACCATTCCACCATGATCGCAAAAGTGAATTTTCAAAAAGCCCCAAAACGGGGCTAAAGATTAACCTAAAAATGGGTTAGCATAAAGTGCGATAAGAGCGATAACAAGTGCGTAAATAACTTGTGCTTCGATCATCGCAAGAGCGATAAACATTGTAGTAAGTAGTTTGCCGCCAAGACCTGGGTTTCTAGCTGTACCTAAGATAGTAGCAGCAGCAGTATGACCCATACCGATAGCACCACCAAGAGCAGCCACACCAAGACCGATACCAGCAGCTACAACTGAAAATGCTTTAATCTGTTCGCCATCAGCACCAAATGCTAAGCCTGTTAAAGCCACAAGAAGAAAAAGAATCTTTTTCATAGTAGTTCCTTAAAAAAATATTGTTTGAATTAGTTCGGATAAATTCCCTACTTAGAATTCAAAACGCAAGATTATACATAATTTTCTTTTAATTTTTCATTAATTTTGCCACTTTTGCCACTCACCACTCTCGTCAATTTCATTGCCGATCATCTCATATCTATTATAATAATATTTCACAAAATTCGCCACCTCAGCATCATTTGACAGGTAAATTTCTCCATCAAAATATGCAAATTTAGCCAAAAATTCACTAGCATTTATCTTTTTGGTATAGTAACTCGCTAAATCGATATAATTTTCCAAAGTTAAGCTTTTGAATTTCTCATAACTTTGCTGATTAAAGCTTAATTTTAATCTCTTTTCATCAAACCTAAGCACCCCAGCCCTAAATAGCAGCGTCAAATGTATCAAACCCTCACAATAATACGCCCTAGTCTCAACCACCTTTTGCCACGCTATTAACCCTACACTTCGCTTAATAAGCTCAGCAAAAACAGGTAAAATTAGCTCATTTTTTTCATGTAAAAAGAAATTAACTAGCCCACCCGTTGTGGCCTTATACTCTTCTATAAATTTAAATTCCCCGCCAATATTCATCAAATTTTCGCTATCACTATCCATAAATAATATATGCCCAAACTCATGCCCGATTGTGGAAATTTCATAAACTTGCTTCCAAATTTTCTCATTATTAAACAAAATTTCACGACCATAATCTAAAAATTCTTTATCAAAAATCTCACTTGCTAACTTCATAAAAGGCTTAGCCTTAGAGCTTTGATAGACAAAATCCACAAAAGCAAAAATCTTCTTACCGCACTCGCCACTTACTATCTCATCATTTGGAACCACTTGAGCCGAAAAAAGCCCATTAAATTCCGCTCCATAATAGAGCATAGGAGCGCATATATAAAGCTGAGTTTTATCGATATTAGAATGGACTAAACTAGCCATATTTGAGTTTTTAGGCTCTATTTGAGAGTAAATTTGATCAAAGCTATCTTTTATCTGATTTTTCAATTCACCCTCATCAATCCCACTTTGATCGCTCAATCTCACATCCCACTCTAAGGCCACAGCGTGAGTATAAGCATCTTCATAATACTCCAAAGGATGGCCGATCTGTATAGCCGAGCGGGTTTGCATCCAGGCTCTCTCAGCATCTTGCCATTTTGATATTACTCTATCATTTTCACACTCACTAAAAGCAAGTTTCAAAGCCTTAAAATACTCTATATATGCCATATCTTGATCGCTTTTGGCTAGAGATTTTAGCGAATTTATAGAGTTTTGAAATTCACTCACCACCGCTGCGCACTCACTAGGAAATGCTAGGATATAAGGGGTCATTTTATATCCATCTATATCTTTTATCACAGCGCCATAAACTCTATCGCATTTTAGACCATCGCTAAGCTGATACAATTCATTATCATTGATAAATTTCATAGCTTGAGCTATATTATCAAATTTAGTTTCAAACTCATCATTTATCCCTTCTATTATATGGCGTTGCCAGACTTTATGCATATTTGTAATCACGATCCCAACTCTATGCACACTCCATAAAAGCTCCATTTCAAATTCGCTCAAAAGCCCTTCTTGGCTCACAAGATTAAGCATTTTAGCAAATCTATCTATATAAAATTTGCTTACAAAATCATATAAATTCGCATTAACTTCTCTAATTTGGTCTTTATCTAAGCCCAATCTCTTTAACTCATTTTCTACACTTGTGGTTCTAAGCGAGACTATTCTATCTGTTATAGCTATTTTAGTTTGGCTGTTATTTGCTAAATTTGCTATCTTTAATCCTTGTAAAATTATAGGATTATCCATATCTTTATACAGCTGATTTAACTCATTTTTAAAGGATTTTGATATCTCATTTAATCTTTTGTAGCTCATATTTGACCTTGTGTTGTATTTAAAAAGCAAATTATATCTATTTTAAAAAAACAAAATATCTACAAAGTATAAATCCGCTAATAGTATATATCGCACCAGCTAGGCATTGAGCCAGATAGACATCTATATCATATGCCCTATAACTTATAGCCAAAAATCCCAAATTTAAACAATAAGCAATCCCCATATAAATGAGAAATTTCAATGCTTTTGTAGCTGTTATTTTGGATTTAAATGTAAATTTGCTATTTAAAAAATATGATAAACAAATCCCAATCACATAACCTAAAAAATTTGCTATCTCAGCAATAAGGCCAAAATATGTCAAAGCAAGCACACTCCCAAGCCCAACAAAAGTATTTGCTATACCAACTAAACCATAGATGATAATCTCTCTCATTTTATATAAATACTCTGTATATCATAATGTTTCGCTACTACTTGATTTATCCAGTGTTTTGGATCCTCTTGTAAATTCTCAAAATCTATAAATTTTTTTGAGTGATAAATCAAATTTTTTGGTATTACTATATCGTTTTTACCGGTTGCTTTTTGAGTTATAATCTCTTTAATAATCGCTTTTTGGCTTAAATTTGTCTTATAAGTATGATAGCTAAGCAATGCTACACTACAAATAAACAAAGGAAAACTTATAATAATAATTTTTTTACTATAAGTGTTGTATAGCTCTTTAACTATTAAAATGATAATAGCCATCAAAACTATATCTCTTACTACGCTAGTCCGTTTAGGCACACCATCTATTAGCCCAAAAAGCACAAATCCCATAAAAATCCAAAGCGAAAATAGAGCGATATAAACATAATAAAATTTATCTTTGATAGCTAAATTTCTCATCATCCATAGCAATAAAGCAAAAACCAAAGCAGCGCAAATATGCTTTGTAAAAACAGTAGCAATACCAATAGATAAAATAGCTATAATCCAATGATAATATTTAAATTTACCATTTTTTAACACATAAAATATAGAAAAAAGTATAATAAAAATAAGAAATATATCTGAATAATTATGATTTAAAGCTTGATTTAGCGTGAGGATTTTATCTAAAAATGATAAATCAAAAAACTCACCCAAACTCATAAAATTAGTAATTTCTACCCGTTTATTGCTTCCAGGTGATAAATATAGTGTTACCCAGCCAACCACAAAACCAAAAAATCCCCAAATTTGCCAAAGAGGTAATGATATTTTATGATATATCGCATAAATAAAGCTAATTATAATAACAAAAATAATCATAACTCCGATAAATTCACTCGCCATACCAGCCAAAAATGCTAAAAATCCAAAACCAAAATAGGCTAAATTTATCCATAAATTATGGCTACTTTTTTGCGTGTGATTATAAATTTGACCCCAAAACAATCTATAAGGAATACAAAATATAAAAATCAAAGTAACTCCCCATAGATAATTCGCACTTCCAGCAGCCCATAAAAATATCGAACCAAAATATCCAAAAAATCCCAAAATAGCAAACCAAAAAGCAAGCAAAGCTACATCGATTTTATCCTTTATAACCCCTCCAAATAAAAGCACAAATCCAAAAAAGAAAAAAGCCACACCTACAAATGCGTTAATAATATCAAAAATAGGACTAAAGACGAATTTAGCCAAATATCCAGAAAACAAAATTTCACCAATTCTAGCGTTCCAATTAAAATAAGTTGATAAAAAATTGCCATTTAAAGCACTTTGATACAAGGCATAATCATCTGCTTGAGCCGGATAGAGTAAATTTAAAAATAGCAAAATGATAAATAAACCACCAAAAATAGATAAATTTAAATATTTAATGTTGCTTATCATTCATATCCTTTAAAATATAATTTGGGCGATTTTTCACCTGTTCATAAATCCTAGCTATATACTCTCCAATAATTCCTAAAACAATCAAAATAACACCACTAAAAAATATAATCACACACATCAAAGATGGATATCCTCTAACAGCATTTCCATATATCAAAGTATCAATAACCAAAACAATCATATAGATAAAAGCGCCAAAACTAGCTATAAAACCTAAGATAAAAGCTAGTCTAAGCGGCATAGTAGAAAAGCTAATCAACCCTTCAATTCCGTATTTAAAAAGCTTCCAAAAACTCCATCCACTACTTCCGCCGTTTCTAGGGATATAGCTGTATTCTAAGTAAATTTTAGAAAACCCAACCCATTCAAATATCGCTTTAGAAAATCTATGATACTCGCCAAGGCTCAAAATCGCTTCAACCACCTCTTTACTCATCAAGCAAAAATCCCTAACGCCACTTTGGATAGAAATTTCACTCATCAAACGGCTAATTTTATAAAACATATCGCTAAAAAAGGCTCTAATCTTGCTCTCGCCTTTTCTATCTATCCGCCTAACGCACACCATATCTATATTTTGCGTTATATATTTTTGATACATTATAGGGATTAATTCTACTGGGTCTTGCAGATCAGCATCGATTAATATAGTAGCCTTAGCATTACTAGCTCGAAGTCCAGCTAAGATCGCAGCTTCTTTACCAAAATTTCTTGAAAAATTTAGAATTTTAACCCTATTATCTTTTAATGCTAATTTTTTAAAATCTCTAAAGTATTATCCGTGTTACCATCATTTATAAATATAAATTCGCAATTAATTTGCTTAGAATTT
>NZ_MJKG01000001.1:421779-524300 GCF_002139545.1 Campylobacter sp. P0103
ACTCTCTTTTGCTACCAAAATACTCATTTTGTCTTGAATTTGATGCCGATCTTTCTATAATTTTATCAAGCTCTCCACGATCTAGCCAAACACCACGACAACTAGGACAGTAATCTATCTCAACTCCGCTTCTTTCACTCATTACCAAATCTACATCTTTACACACTGGACATCTCATATTGCACCTCTTTTTAATTAAATTTGACAAAATTCTAACCAAAAAAAATTAATACTAAATTTCAAAAAGTTACACAAACTAAAAAAAATCTAAGTTATTAAAAAAAATTATAAAATAAAAGTATAGAAAAAGAAAAAATTTGATAAACTTAGCGTATTTTGTATTTAGGTGGAATATGGTAGAAAAATTTTCAAAAATTGGATTTATTCTAGCAATGGCTGGATGTGCTGTAGGTCTAGGCAATGCATGGAAATTTCCTACAATGGTCGGCAATAACGGCGGTTCAGCCTTTATCTTATTATATATTATACTTACTCTTGGAGTAGCTGTAGTGGTCTTTTTAGCAGAGCTTGCAATTGGTAGGCTTGGCGGAACTGACATTGTAAATTCACTCAAAAATCTAGCACCAAAAAATAAACGCGCTTGGGGATTTGCTGGATTTTTTATGCTTACAGCAATTTTAATAGTCTCATTTTATATGATTGTTATTGGTTGGATTTTAAAATATATATTCCTATCATTTGGCACCCTACCAAGCACGGCACAAGAAGCTGGAGCTATGTTTGGCGGTCTTGTTGAAGGGGATTTTTCAAGTGTATTTATCTGTTTTAGTATAGTCTTTTTAACTGTGTTTTATGTAGTTTCTAAAGGAATTAAAAGTGGAATTGAAAGACTAAATATATGGATGATGCCATCGCTTTTTATCTTGCTTATAGGGCTTTTAGTATATGCCATTTTGGCTAGTGGTAACTTTACTCAAGCTTTAAGCTTTATATTTATCCCTGATTTTAGCAAACTTTTAAATGCTGAGCTAATATTACAAGCCCTAGGCTTGGCATTTTTCTCTATGTCAATGGGTGTTGGGAATGTAGCTACTTATGCTGCTAGTTTATCAGATGATACAAATTTGGTTAAATCTACACTATCAATTGTCTTTATCAATGTATTAATAGGCATTATGATGGGACTTGTGGTATTCTCATTTATACCTATAATTGATAATCAACCCGTTAGTGATGGGCCTGGGCTTATATTTGTATCACTTACATCTTTATTTGCTCAAATGGGAGCAGCTGGAAATATTCTTGCAATTGCATTTTTTACTTCACTGCTTTTTGCGGGGATTACCTCAGCTGTTTCAATGATAGAACCTTTTACTTTATATTTGATAAATAAATTTAAATTAAGTAGAAATAAAGCTATATTTATAATTGGAATATTTGTATATATTTTAGGTATATTTTGTATTTTATCACACTATGAGGTTACAAGTAGCTATTTTAGCATTCCAGCATTAGCTATAAGCAATGAAAAGCCAATAGCGTTTTTTGATATATTAGACTTGCTAACTTCAAATATCTTAATGCCACTTGGTGCTTTGACATTTAGCATTTTTGCTGGATATATTATTAAAAAGGAAGGATTATTCACTATATTTTCAAGTTTTATGTCTAGGAGATGGTTTGAAATTTGGTATTTTACACTCCGTTATGTTGCCCCGTTCGCAATTTTGTCTACTGGGGCTTATAAAATTATAAGTAAAATTTAATAAAAGGAAAAATATGGCAAAGAAATTTATAGATATAATGGATACCACTTTTAGAGATGGTTTCCAGTCTGTATTTGGTGCAAGAGTTTTGATGAATGATTTTTTACCTGCTGTAAGTGCAGCTAAAGAAGCTGGAATTAATCACTTTGAATTTGGCGGTGGGGCAAGATTTCAAAGCTTATACTTCTACTTAAACGAAGATGCATTTACAATGATGGATAAATTCAGAGAAGCTGCTGGTAAAGATGCAAACTTACAAACTCTATCTCGTGGCGTAAATACTGTAACTTTAGATACTGGTAGTAGAGAATTAATAGATATGCACGCAAAGTTATTTGCAAAACATGGAACTACAACAATTCGCAACTTTGATGCTTTAAATGATGTTAAAAATTTAGAATATAGCGCCCAAAGAATCAAACATCACGGATTAAAACATGAAGTAGTAGTAACTATGATGGATTTACCGCCAAACTGCGTTGGCGCTCACGATGCTGAATTTTATGAAAAATGTTTAAGAGAAATTCTAGATAGTGGAATTGAATTTGATAGCGTTTGTTTTAAAGATGCAAGCGGTACAAGTAGCCCAGAAAAAGTCTATCAAACAATCAAAATGGCAAGACGCTTACTAGGTGATAATGTGCATCTAAGACTACATACTCACGAAACAGCTGGTGTTAGCATAGCTTGTTATTTAGCGGCTCTTGAAGCGGGCGTTGATGGTATAGATCTAGCTGCTAGTCCAGTAAGTGGTGGAACTAGTCAGCCAGATATTCTTACAATGCTTCACGCTGTAAAAGGTAAAGATTACGATCTAGGTGGATTAGAAGTTGATAAAATTTTAAAATATGAAGATGTATTGCACGATTGCTTAAAAGACTATTTTATGCCACCTGAAGCTACTCAAGTAAGCCCATTAATTCCATTTTCACCAATGCCAGGTGGTGCATTAACAGCTAATACACAAATGATGAGAGATAATAATATCTTAGATAAATTCCCAGCCGTTATCAAAGCTATGAGAGAAGTAGTAGAAAAAGGTGGATATGGAACAAGTGTAACTCCAGTTAGTCAATTCTACTTCCAACAAGCATTTAATAATGTAATGTTTGGCCCATGGAAAAAGATAGCTGAAGGTTATGGTAAAATGGTTTTGGGCTACTTTGGCAAAACTCCTGTAACTCCAAGTGCTGATATTGTAGAACTTGCTGCTAAACAGCTAAATTTAGAGCCTACTACTGCACCAGCTATAGATATTGCAGACCAAGATGAGACAAAATCAATCGCCTATACTAAAGCTATATTAGAAAAAGAAGGTATTGAAGCAACAGAAGAAAATATCTTTATCGCAGCAGCTTGTAAAGAAAAAGGTATCGCATATCTAAAAGGCGAAGGTAAAGTAATGGTACGCAAAAATAGCGATATTATAAAACCAGCTACAAAATCTGGTTCAAATCAATTTAGTGTTACAGTAAATGGCCATAATTATAATGTTGAAGTTGCAGATGGATTTGATAATTTTACTTTAAAATCTATTACTCCTGCTAAAGAATCTAGTCAACCAAAAGATGAGCCAAAAGCAGTAAGCTCTACTGGAGCATCAAATGAAATTACAGCTACAATGTCAGCTGGAGTATTTAAAATCCTAGTAAATATTGGCGATAGCGTAAAAGCAGGTCAAACAGTTGTAATTTTAGAAGCAATGAAAATGGAAATTCCAATTGAGGCTGGATGCGATGGAGAGGTTGAGGAAATTCTAATTTCACAAGGCCAAACCGTAGAAGATGGCCAGCTATTAGTCAAGCTAAAATAATCCAAAAGTCGCCAAAATTTGGCGACTTTTACTAAATTATAAAATTTATTATTAAAATTTACAAATCTTTTACAAAATCAAACCAAAGATTAAGCTAAAAAATACTAAAATTGAACATCAAATTTAATTCTATAAAAAGGTAAAAATATGATAAAGGATTTAGATAAGCTAGGCTTAAGTGATATCAAAGAGATTTATCATAATCTAAGCTATGATGAGCTTTTTGCTCATGAGAAAGCAAACAATGAAGGTTATGTCACAGATAATGGAACCTTTAGTGTGGATACTGGAATTTTCACAGGTCGCAGTCCTAAAGATAAGTATTTTGTAAATCAAGATCCAAGTAATAAATATCTAGCATGGGGTAAAGTTAATCAACCTATGACAAAAGAGACATTTGATAAACTCCTTGCTAAAGCAAAATCCCAACTAAGTGGTAAAAATATCTATATCCAAGATGCATATTGTGGCTCTAGCCTAGCAAGTCGCAAAAGCGTAAGATTTGTAACTGAAGTTGCGTGGCAGGCGCACTTTGTCAAAAATATGTTTATCCGTCCAACTCAAACTGAACTAGCTGACTTTACTCCTGATTTTGTGGTATATAACGCTTGCAAATGCGTAAATGATGAGTATAAAAAAGATGGATTAAATTCAGAAGTTTTCGTAATATTTAATATAGAAGATAATATCGCAGTAATAGGTGGCACATGGTATGGTGGCGAGATGAAAAAGGGTATATTTTCTATGATGAATTACTGGCTACCACTAGAAAATAAACTATCTATGCACTGTAGTGCAAATGTAGGCAAAGATGGTGATACTGCTCTATTTTTTGGATTAAGCGGAACAGGTAAAACAACTCTATCAACTGACCCAAATAGAGCCTTAATAGGCGATGATGAGCATGGCTGGGATGATGAAGGGGTATTTAACTTTGAAGGTGGTTGCTACGCTAAATGTATCAACCTAGATCCTAAAAGCGAACCTGAAATTTATGCTGCTATCAAACGCAATGCACTATTAGAAAATGTATGTATAGATGAAAATGGCATAGTAGATTATAGTGATGACTCAAAAACAGAAAATACTCGTGTAAGCTATCCAATAGAACACATTCCAAATCACGAACCAAGCCTAAAAGCTGGTCATCCAAGAAATATTATATTCCTTACAGCTGATGCTTTTGGGATACTTCCTCCAGTATCAAAACTCACAAAAGAACAAGCAATGTATTATTTCTTAAGTGGTTATACAGCAAAAGTTGCTGGTACTGAACGTGGAATTACTGAACCTCAAGCAACATTTTCAGCATGCTTTGGAGAACCATTTATGCCTCTTCATCCAACCGTTTATGCAAGACTATTGGGCGAAAAAATTGACAAACACGAAGTAAATGTATATCTAGTAAATACTGGCTGGAGTGGCGGTGCGTATGGCGTAGGCAAAAGAATGAGTATAAAAGCCACTAGGGCTTGTATCAACGCAATTTTAGATGGTAGCATACAAAAATGCGAATTTGAAAACTTTGAAAAATTCAATCTAGCTATACCAAAATCACTTGATGGTGTTGAAACTAATCTGCTAAATCCTATCAACACATGGGCTGATAAAAATGAATATATCGCTGCAAGGGATAATCTAGCTAATATGTTTATTAGTAACTTTAAACGTTATGAGGATGTAGCTGAAGGTGTACAATTTGCTAAGGCTGGCCCTATAAACTAACCTACTCCGCCCTATTTTGGGCGGATTCTTCTACTATTTTTATTATTTTATTAAGGATTCTTTTCATGCAAAAAATGTGGCAAGGTAGATTTAGCGAGGCTAGTAGTGAGCTATTAGAAGCTTTTAACGCATCGATTGAATTTGATAAAGAGCTGTATGCTCAAGATATTGCTGGTTCAAAAGCTCACGCAAAGATGCTAGGTAAATGCAAAATCATTGAAGATGAGGCTGTAAATAAAATCTTAGAAGGATTAGATCAAGTAAAATCTGAGATAGAAAATGGAGAATTTAAATTCAACATAGCCGATGAAGATATACATATGGCAGTTGAAAAAAGACTTAGCCAAATTATTGGAGCTGAATTTGGCGGTAAATTACATACTGCAAGAAGTAGAAACGATCAAGTAGCTCTTGATTTTAGACTCTTTGTTTTAGAAGCAAATTTAGATCTAGCTAAACTACTTTTAAATCTTATTAAAGCTATAAATAGTATCGCTAAAGAACACAAATCTACCCTAATGCCAGGCTTTACGCATCTCCAACACGCTCAACCCGTTAGTCTAGCATATCATTTACTAGCCTATGCGTTTATGTTTAGTAGGGATTATGATAGGCTTATTAGTAGCCACAAACGCAACAATCTAAGCCCACTTGGATCATGTGCAATGGCTGGAACACCACACCCAATTGACCGTGAGATGGTTGCTAATGAATTAGGCTTTAATGGTATTACGCCAAATGCGATGGATAGTGTAAGTGATAGAGATTTTGCATTAGAGTTATTATTTAATCTTAGCGTAGTATTTACTCACACCTCTAGATTGTGCGAAGAATTAATCTTATGGAGTAGCAGTGAGTTTGGATATATTACAATTAGCGATAAATTTAGCACTGGATCAAGCATAATGCCACAGAAAAAAAACCCAGATGTGGCTGAGTTAATTAGAGGTAAGACTGGTAGAATTTATGGTAATTTAATATCTTTACTCACTACTATGAAATCTCTACCACTAGCTTATAATAAAGATATGCAAGAGGATAAAGAGTGTGTATTTGATAGCGTAAAAAATGCCAAGAACTCACTAATTATACTAAATGCGATGATAGAAGAAATTAAATTTAATAAAGAAAATATGTTAAAAGCAACTAAAATTGGACACCTAAGCGCTACTGATTTAGCTGATTATTTGGTCAAGAAAAAGTTTATTCCATTCCGTCAAGCACACTTTATAACTGGTAAATGTGTTGCCTTAGCTGAAAGTCTTGGCAAAGATTTAAGTGAGTTAAGTCTAAATGAGTTACAAAGTATAGAGCCTAATATTAGTACCGATGTTTTAGAACTTTTAACGCTAGAGAGTTCTAAAGAGGCTAGAAAAAGCCTTGGAGGAACAAGTGATTATAGTGTAGATATCCAGCTTGAGCTAATTGATAAATTTATAAAATCACAAGAAATATAACAACTTTGCTACGCCCTATTTTGCTACAAAATATCTTTTTATCAAATTTTATCATCATGGGCGTAGCATAATAATCTTTTAATTTGCAATATTATGACGTTAAATTATAATTTCAACTAAAGCTTTTTATTAAAAATTTAATAATTTAAAATATAAACTTAAACCAAAAAATAAATATGGTAAAAAATTAGTTAAATTTTATCTAATTTTAATTAATTTTTCAACAAAAATACTAAAAATTTGATATAATAAAGTTATTTTACTTTAAGGAGAGTTAATGAAAGCGTTAGCTATAGTTGCAATTAGTGCAAGTATGATGTGGGCAGCCATAAATATTAATACAGCTAGTAAAAATGAGCTAATGGAGCTTCCAGGTATTGGCGAAAGCAAGGCCGAAGCGATTATATTATACAGACAAAAAAGCAAATTTAATAGTATTGATGAGATTAAAAATGTCTCTGGAATAGGTGATAAAATTTACGAAAATATCAAAATAGATCTAATTACAAGTGGTGCAACTGATACAACAAATCTAAAAAGTCTAAACAAAGAAAATAAAAAACCAACTAAAAAAGACAACAACAAAGTCAACAAAGATAATAATTTAACAAAAAAATAGTTAAATTTAACATAGTTGTAGTGATTTTGACTACTTTTGTATCCAAATTTTAGCTAAAATAAAAAAATTAACAAATTTTAGCTAAAATTTGCTTTTATGCCTTGACAAATAGAAATATTTTTTGTATAATTCAACTTCATTTTTTAAGTGTCTTGTTAGCTCAGCCGGTAGAGCATCTCCCTTTTAAGGAGGTGGCCGTTGGTTCGAATCCAACACAGGACACCACTTTGGTCGCTTAGCTCAGTTGGTAGAGCGCCACCCTTACAAGGTGGATGTCATAAGTTCGAGTCTTATAGCGACCACCATTTATTCTTAAATTTAGGTGCGGCGGTAGTTCAGCTGGTTAGAATATCGGCCTGTCACGCCGGAGGTCGCGGGTTCGAGCCCCGTCCGCCGCGCCATTCGTGTCTTGTTAGCTCAGCCGGTAGAGCATCTCCCTTTTAAGGAGGTGGCCGTTGGTTCGAATCCAACACAGGACACCACTTTTTATTAGACCCTTTCGTCTAGTCGGCCCAGGACATTGCATTCTCTGTGCAAAAACGCCAGTTCAAATCTTGCAAGGGTCGCCATTGCAAGGTCGCTTAGCTCAGTTGGTAGAGCGCCACCCTTACAAGGTGGATGTCATAAGTTCGAGTCTTATAGCGACCACCATTTATTCTTAAATTTAGGTGCGGCGGTAGTTCAGCTGGTTAGAATATCGGCCTGTCACGCCGGAGGTCGCGGGTTCGAGCCCCGTCCGCCGCGCCATCTTTTTCATTCAAAATTTAAAATGTCTTGGTTGTTTTAGTAAGTTAGTTGTTATATAAATTTTAAATAATAATCTTTTTTAATCTATCAAATTAATCATTACTACAAAAAATATTATTGATTTAACAATTATAGTGATCTTTAATAAATATTAATTTACAAAATTTAAGCTCTATTCATTTAATCAGTATTTTATAGTATTAAATTTGCAATTACTGTTGATTTAAAAAGTAAATTAATATAAATTGCCATACTTATTACAGTTACTAATAATACTTATATAAAGCCTATTTTGTAACAACTAAATTTGTTATAATGTACAATATTTTAAAATCTATTATATGAAATTTATAAAAATCATTTTAATTTTCTGCATAAATGTCTAAAAATTGCATTCTCAAATTCCAATTTTATAAATGCTTAATACGCTTTTAGATATAATCTATCCCAATAATTTTCAAGGAAACTCATGAAGGAAGTGATACTAGTAGGCCGTCCAAATGTCGGCAAAAGCTCGCTTTTTAATCGTCTAGCAAAGCAAAGAATTGCCATAACTAGCGATGTTAGCGGCACTACCAGAGATACAAATAAAACTCAAATTCAAATCGATGATAAAAGCTGTATACTCATAGATAGCGGTGGAATAGATGATAGTAATGAGCTTTTTATCAATGTCAAAAACAATACTCTAAATGCTGCAAAATGTGCTGATATAATAATATTTATGGTAGATGGAAAGATGCTACCAGATGATGCAGATAAAAAATTATTTTATAGTTTATTAAAGCTAAATAAGCCAATAGCGCTAGTAATAAATAAAGTAGATAGCAAAAAAGATGAAGAGCGTAGTTGGGAATTTAATGAATTTGGTGCTAGTGTAGTATTTAATATCTCTGTAAGCCACGCTAGTGGAGTTGATGAGCTGTGCGAGTGGATTTACAAGCAGCTACCACAAGCAAATTTAAAATCCGATACTGATGATTTTGATGAGTTTTTAGAAGATTTTAATGAACAAGGTGAACTAGACCTTGATAATAAAGCCATAGATTATGAAAATAAAAACATCAAAGTCGGTATCGTAGGTCGTGTAAATGTAGGCAAATCAAGCCTATTAAACGCACTTGTCAAAGATGATCGCTCAGTAGTTAGTAGTATTGCTGGCACAACAATTGATCCAGTAAATGAGAGCTTTGTGTATAATGATAGAGTTTTTGAGTTTGTCGATACTGCTGGCATTAGAAAGCGCGGAAAGATAGAAGGTATAGAAAAATACGCTCTAAATCGTACTCAAAATATTTTAGAAGTAGCAGATATAGCGCTATTAGTTTTAGATGCTAGTGAGCCATTTACTGAGCTTGATGAGAGAATAGCTGGATTAGTTGGCAAATTTGAGCTTGGCGTAATCATTGTACTAAATAAATGGGATAAGGATCATGGTGAGTTTGATAAGGTAGCCTTTGAGATTAGAGATAGATTTAAATTCCTAGCTTACGCTCCAATTATAAGCGTTTCAGCCCTTGGTGGCAAAAGAATCCACAAGCTCTACCCTTTAATCCAAGAGATATATCAAAACTACACACAAAGGATTAAAACCTCTGAACTAAACGCATTAATAGAAGAGGCTGTGCGAACTCACCCGATTCCTAGAGATCATGGTAAGATTGTCAAGATTTTTTATGCGGCTCAATTTGGGTTTGCGCCTCCTAAAATTGCATTGGTAATGAATAAACCAAGATCTTTACACTTTAGTTATAAGCGATACTTGTTAAATAAGCTTAGAGAGAGATTTAATCTAAATGGGACTCCAGTAGTTCTAATACCAAAAAACAAGGGTAAAAGTGAGACAGACATATAAAAATATAATATTAATAGGATTTATGGGTGTTGGCAAAGGTAGCGTAGCTAGAGTTTTAGCACGCAAAATGGGAGTTTTTGCTATTGATGGAGATGATTTAATAGAGAGCTTTGCTAATAAAAAAATTAAAAAAATTTTTGAAGAAGATGGTGAGGCTGAGTTTAGAAAGATAGAGAAAAATTTAGCTAAATTTCTAGAAAAATCGGTAAATGGAGTAGTAATTTCTACTGGTGGTGGATTTTATAAGGTTAAAAATTTAAACAAAATAGGCACGGTAATCTACCTAAAATCAAGTTTTGATAAGATAATGGAGCGTATTTTAAATGCTCCAAATGCAGATAAAAAACTAGCCAAAAGACCACTTCTAAGCGACTTAAATAGAGCCAAAGCCTTGCATAAAGAGCGCGATGAAGCATATGCTAAAAAAGCTGATCTTATCATAAATGTAGAGGATAAAACTCCACAGCAAGTAGCTGCTAAAATCGTTAAACTACTAAATCGCAAACATCTAAAAGGATAAAAATTTGAGAACTCTAACAGGACTTCAGCCCTCTGGCAAACTTCATCTAGGCAACTACTTTGCTAGCATTAAACCTATGATTGAAAAACAAAATAATAGCGATGATGAGATGTTTATATTTGTAGCTAATTACCACGCAATGACATCTCTAAGCGATGCAAAAAGCCTAAAAGCCAATACATTAGAAGCTGCGGCTGCCTTTTTATCTTTAGGGATAGATCCGCAGCGTTCTACATTTTGGGTGCAAAGTGATATCAAAGATGTATTAGAGCTTTACTGGATACTATCTCAGCTTACTCCAATGGGATTATTAGAGAGAGCACACGCATATAAAGATAAGGTTGCCAAAGGATTAGAGGCTCATCACGGGCTGTTTAGTTATCCAGTGTTAATGGCTGCTGATATATTATTATTTAATGCTCAAAAAGTTCCAGTAGGCAAAGATCAAATTCAGCATGTAGAGATAGCTAGAGATTTAGCACTTAAATTCAATAACGCTTATGGGGAAATTTTTACTCTACCTGAAGCACAAGTTGCTCAAAATGTAGCTACCGTACCAGGTACAGATGGAGCTAAAATGAGTAAAAGCTATAAAAATACAATTGATATATTTAGCGATGCTAAAACGCTTAAAAAACAGTGTAGCTCAATTGTAACTGATAGTACTCCTTTAGAAGAACCAAAAGATTGGCAAAACTGCAATATTTACGCAATTGCCAAACTATTTTTAAATGAACAAGAACAAGCAAATTTACAAGATAGATATAGTAAAGGCGGCGAAGGTTATGGCCATTTTAAAATGTATTTAAATGAGCTTACATGGAACTATTTTGCCCCTGCTAGAGAGAAATTTCAATACTATATGAATAATCAAAATGAGATTATAGATATACTACATCACGGTGCTAAAAAGGCCAAAAAAACCTCTGATGAGATTATGGCAAAAGTTAGAGATGCTGTGGGAATTTACTAAGGGAAAAATATGATAAATTTAAGATTAATCGAGACAAATTATGATGAATTAAATGCCAAATTAAAAGCCAAAAAAGTAGATGATGGGGTGCTAGCTAAGCTTTTAGAAGCTTACAATAACCTTAAATCCAAAAGGCTTGAGCTAGAAAATATCCAAGCCATACAAAACGCAAAAAGCAAGGAACTTGGCATAAAAGCTAAAAATAAAGAGGATATAAGCGAGTTAAAATCAGAGCTAGATGCTAACAAAAAAGAGCTTCAATCGCTCTTAGGCATAGTAAGTGAGCTAGAATTAAATTTAGAAAAAATAGCCAAAAGTGTGCCAAATATCATTGATGATGATGTCCCATTAGGTAAGGATGAAGATGATAATGTCTGTATATTGAGCGTTTTGAGTCCTAGGGAATTTGACTTTAAGCCAAAAGAGCATCATGAGCTAGGCGAAGCGCTTGGTTGGCTAGATTTTGCTACTGGGGCTAAGATATCAGGGAGTAGATTTACAATTCTTAGGGGTGATGGAGCTAGGTTATCAAGGGCTCTTGTGAATTTCATGATTGATTTTAATATGAGTCGTGGATTTGAGCTTGTTAATGTGCCATTTTTGGTGAGTTCTAATACCCTTTATGGCACAGGTCAACTACCTAAATTTGCTGATGATCTATATAAGGTAGATGGAGAGGATCTATATCTTATCCCTACTAGTGAGGTACCAGTAACTAATATATATAATGATGAGATTATCCCTGCTGAAAAATTGCCTATTAAAATGACTTGCTACTCATCTTGCTTTAGACAAGAGGCCGGAAGTGCGGGTCGTGATACTAGGGGGATGATAAGACAGCATCAATTTGAAAAAGTAGAACTAGTAGCAATCACCAAAGCTGATAGTAGCGAAGCTATGCTAGATGAGATGGTAAGTTGTGCTAGCGATATGCTAAGTGCTCTTGGTTTGCCACACCGTCATATGATGTTGTGTAGCGGGGATTTGGGATTTAGTGCGGCTAAGACAATTGATTTAGAAGTTTGGCTACCAGGTCAGGGCAAATATAGAGAGATTAGTTCTATTTCAAATACTCGTGATTTTCAAGCTAGACGAGCCAAAATCAGATACAAAGATGATAAGAAAAATATCTTAGCACATACGCTAAATGGCTCTAGCCTAGCAGTTGGTAGGACGCTAATTGCTATAATGGAGAATTATCAAAATAGCGATGGTAGCATAACAATTCCAGAAGTGCTCAAAAAATATTTCTAATAGGAATTTAAATGGCAGATGAGTTAAAAGAACAACAAGAAGTAGTAATCCAAGAAAAAGACCCAAATGAAGATATAATTCCAATAGAGTCTTCTGATGAGAGAGCCAAGGAGCAAAAGCAAGAGACAAAGGAGGAGACATCTCAAGAGTCTGAGGGGGCTAAATCTAAATTTAAACCAACTAAAAAGCTTTTAATGCTAATTGGCGCTAGCATTTTAATTTTTATTCTACTCATTACTGCTTTAATTGCGGCATTTTCTGGCTCAGATGAACCAGAATCGCAAGTTATAAAGTTAGAAGAGCCAAAACTTATCACACCGCCAACCATAACTCAAAAATTCCAAAGCTCAAAAATAGATAGTATGTTAATTAAAGCTAACAAACTCTACGAGAGCGGGAACAAAGCCGAAGCTCTAAAAATATATGAAAATATTGCTGTTTATAACGAATCTCTATCAAACTACAACTTAGGCGTATCAAAGATGAATCAAGGGCTATTTAAAGATGCGATTAATTCATTTAAAGATGCTATTGCTAATAATGAAAATATAGCCGTAAGTGCTATAAATTTAGCCGTTTGCGCACTAGAAATTAATGATGAAAGGCTTTTTGAATACTATATTGATTTAGCTAATGCCTTTATAAATAGAGATAGTGATGTCAATTTATATGAGTTTTATAATGCCCTTGTAAACTACTATAGAGGCTACTATATAGAAGCTTTACATGCTTTAGATTTATCAAATTCAAAATACTATACCAGCCAAAAAGAGTATCTTAGATCAAAAATCCTAAGCTACCTTCACGAAGATCAAGAGGCTATTCAAGCTATTAAAGCAGTTGAAGATTATGATATTAGCCTGCCTCTTGGACTTCTTCATGCACGACTTGGAGAGTATAAAGAGGCTAAAAAGTATCTAAATAAAGCGCTAGTTGATGAAAAAAATGCTCCATCAACATATCTAGCCATATCGCTAATTGATCTAAAAACAGGAGAATTTGGCTCAGCAGCTAAAACTTTAAAAATGTTAAATGATTTTAACTCCACTTTTGTACGTGATACATATCCTATTAAGACAGTTTTAAATCCAGAGCTTTTTGATATAAATTTAGCCCAAAATAACTATGATTTAACTAAATTTTTTGACCGAAATAGCCTTTATCAAATTCTATTTTATTTCACTCCATACAAGGCCTTTAATCCTAAGCAAACAATCGAATATATAAGAAAAGGTGGCTTGAGCCTATTTGTTGATGAAAGTAGTATAGCTGATGAGTATCTAGAGACTAGTGGTATAGTATCTAAAGCTAATGTAATGCTATCTCAAGCAATTTTTAAAGCGCTAAATAATAAACTAAGAGAAGCTAATAGCGACTTTTTAGAGATTACAAAACTATATCCAAATCACTCAATTGTTCAGTTTAATCTAGCTCTTACATTTGCTCAGTTAGGTGATTTTGCCCAAGCATATAAGCACTTTGTAACTAGCTATCACCTAGATCCATCTAACTACATAGCTGGCGCATACGCTATAATGGCTGCTAAAATGATAGGCAGAGATGCTAAGCGCCTTACAAAAGAAGTAATGGATACAATGGATACAGATACAAATCTAGACCAAGATAATATCTATAAAGCAATGATTCAGCTAACCCAAGGAAATCAAGGCGCACTAAATGATTGGCTAGATAAAAACTATAATGAAAGCGTGTTAAATATCGTATTTAATATTATATGTGCCTATATTACAGATAGAAATGATATCGTAATCTTAGCTACTGATAAGTTAAACCAAAAGCTACCAAACGATGTACTAACTAATATAATCTACTCAGTTACTCGTTTTGATGTAAAAAATATCAAAAACTACGCTAAAGATATCCAGGTTAAATTTCTAACAACCAAACTAGATAAAGGTACTCTCTATGGCGGTGCAACCATTATCAAAACTGAATATATTAAACTTTTACAAATCGCAGGATTGCTAAATATAGAGCGTGAAAGTATTATTAAAGACTTAAAAATCTCATCTGATAATACTAAGGATATTTTACACACATTAGCATATTTAAGCCTATTTACAGGACACTATGAAGAGGCCTATACTATCTATAATGAGCTAGTAAATACTGAAAAAGAAGATGATGCAAACACGCTATTTTTAGCCAGTGTTGCAAGTATTGGGGCAAATCATCCTGATAGTGCCATCGCTTATCTTGAACTTGCTAAACTTACTAACCCAACCTATAGCGAGGCTAGGCTAGCACTTGGATTTTTATATCAAGAAGTTGGAAATATTGATGCAGCCATCACACAGTATAGTGGATTAGGTGATAGCAAATATCACAGCCAATTTTTCACCTTTAGGCTAGAGTAGTTATCTAATCTGGCCTTGACCTCTAATAATATATTTGTAAGTTGTTAGTTCATCTACGCCTACAGGACCACGAGCATGCATTTTACAAGTGCTAATACCAACCTCTGCGCCAAAGCCAAACTCTCCCCCATCGCTAAATCTAGTTGAGGCATTTGCATAGACGCACGCACTATCAACACGACTTAAAAATTCCTCACAAGCAGCATAATCATCGCTTATAATCGCTTCACTATGTCCGCTACTATATTCATCAATATGATCTAGCGCCTCATACAAACTACCTACAATTTTTAAATTCAGCTCAAAATCTAAATACTCATTATAATAGCTTTTGTCTGTAGCTTCAAAGCAATTTATTATATTAACACTCTTTTGACAGCCGTGAATTTTTACACTAAATTTATCAAGTCTAGCTTTTAATAGTGGCAAGAAATCAGCAGCAATACTCTCATCAACTAGCACACACTCAGCAGCATTGCAAACACCTGGACGAGAGCATTTGGCATTTACGCAGATATCTAATGCTTTTTGAATATTTGCAGCCTTATGAACATAGATATGACAGACTCCCTTATCATGCTTTAATACAGGTATAGAGGAGTTAGCACTTACAAATTTTACCAGCCCCTCCCCTCCTCTAGGAACTACTAAATCTATATATCTATCCATTCTAATAAACTCTAGCACCTCATCTCTGCTAATATCAAAATACTCTATACAGCCACCATACTCACCTAGGCTATTTTTGATTATACTTGCAAG
Source organism: Campylobacter sp. P0103 (assembly GCF_002139545.1). Classification (NCBI taxonomy): domain Bacteria; kingdom Pseudomonadati; phylum Campylobacterota; class Epsilonproteobacteria; order Campylobacterales; family Campylobacteraceae; genus Campylobacter; species Campylobacter sp. P0103. The sequence continues at coordinate 437,610 of NZ_MJKG01000001.1, forward strand.
GGCTAAATTTGAGTTTATAGCCTCTTTGCCACCCTTTAATGCACAGCCATTAGCACTTTTAATAGCAAGAGCAGCTACTTCGGCTGTGACATTTGGTCTAGATTCGTATATCATAGCAATCACGCCAAGTGGAACGCTAATCTTTTCTATCTTTAATCCGCTTTTAGCACTCCAGCCATCGTGAATTTTACCAATTGGATCTTTTAACATTGCTATATCTCTAATCCCATCTGCAAGAGACTTTATACGCACTTCATCTAGTTTTAATCTATCTTGCAAAGCTGGACTTAAATCCTTAGCATTTTGTAAATCTATTGCGTTAGCCTCTATAATTTTAGCTATATTATTCTCTATTGCATCAGCTATTTTTTGTATTAAATTTGCTCTTTGGTTTTGATTTAAAATTTGTAATTTTTTAGTAGCTTTTTTTAACTCTTTTAGTCTATTTTCCATATTTTACTCGCTTAATTTTTAGCTATTATATTAGCAAGTTTTTATTAAATTTACCCTTTTATGCGTTCTAAAAATTTTTGTAAATTACCGCTTTGACCTATGCGATATAAAGCAAAATCATATTTAATTGGATCATTTGGATCAAATAGAGTTAAATTATCAGTAATCTGCTTAGCTGCTTTATAATCATAGCTTTTGCGGCTACATAGACCAATTGCTTGAGCTACTTTGTGAGTGTGTGTATCAAGCGGTAAGATTAAATTTGATTTACTAATATTTTTAAATAATCCAAGATCAATATCACTATCTCTTACCATCCATCTAAGCCACATATTATAGCGTTTATATGGGCTTTTAGGTTCAGTTTTAAACTCTTTACCAAAGAAAAACTCATACCCACTTGAGCGGTACTCATTAAGCCTATAAATTTCATTAATAAGCATATTTATACCATAAATAATAGCACTATCTTGAGAACCTTTTTGTATTATATTTTCTAAATCTAACTCCCTTTTAGCTTTTGCCATCGTTACAAAAATTTGCGCCACATCTAAGCTATTTTGAAATCTATAGATATATTTTTTCTCCAAAGTAATATCTAAAATATCCTTATCGCTTAAGCTTAAAATATTAAAATCCAATCCACTTAAAAACTTCACAATTGCTCTAGCATTACCATAAGCAAAAAGCGCACAAATAAGCGTTATTACTGGATCGGTTTTAAATTTAGTAGCGATTTGAAGTGGATCAGCAGCACTATAAAGGCCATTTGTAGTATTTGCCCTAGAGAGTTCATCATCTAGGGCGAGTTTTAGTCTATTCATTATTGTTTTGTAGATAGGAGCGTATTTAACATCTGATCGACTGTAGTTATAATCTTTGCTGCTGCGCCATAGCTACTTTGAAAACGAATTAAATTTGATAACTCTTCATCAATATTTACCCCGCTAATGCTTTGATGCTCGGCATATACACTAGCATATAGAGATTGATTAGTTGAGTTTAGTGCTATTACTGATTCAGTTCTACCAGCGATATCTGATGTTAAGTAACGATAATATCCGCTGATTGTTTCATTTTTTATACTGCCATCTTTATTGATAAAATCTACTTGTTTAGTTTGTAGCAATACCATCTCATTTGCCATAGTATTATCGCCATCTATTGGAGCTTTGCTACCTTGTATTTTAGAACTATCAGCTCTTAGACTTTGTTCAACTTGCATATTTGATGCTTTAGTTCCTTCAAAAAACTGACTCATACCAAAAACACCAGCAAAATTTGTCCCATTATCTTCAATTGAGATTGTATATTCGCCCTCAGCACCTTTTGGAATAAAGCCTAGTTTTCCCATTCCTATTTTTGGGTCAAATGTATAAATTGCCTCAAAATAATCATCTAAATCATCATTTGTATTATTATTGCCATTACCATCGACATTTGAATTAAACTGCGAAACGATTGATGTTCCTTGTGTTGTATCATTCATAGTAGTTGATGCATCGATATTTATAGATTTTCTAGCGACCTCTTTCCCTGAAGCATTATAGACAACTACATCAAAGCTCCCACTTTGTATATATGAGCTATAGTTTTGTAGCGTCATATCCTTATCCATATCTTTTAAATCTATACTATGCATCTTATCTTGAGCTGATAACGCATAGATATTGTTAGTATGAACAATCATAGTTTGAGCAAATGTATCAAGGTTATTTCTAAAATCAGTAATAGTTCCATCCATAAATTCACCATGCTCATCTACATTTCTACCACGCAAATCAAGCATAGCACCTAGTTTGCCATTAGTGATTTTATTACTCATTTCTACTCTAGTTTCATCATTTAACTCATAGTATATAGTAGCAAATCCATCTTTAGAAGCCTGCGTATCTAGCTTTAATGGGTGAAAATTTACCCCTTCAACAAGCGTTATACCATCAATTGCTAGAGTATAATCTTTGCCTTGGTCAGTCATTGCACCACCATATCTACTATCAGACATAATATCATTTTTAAATGTTGAGATATTAACTAAATTTGCCATTGTAGATTCTAGCTGGTCTCTTTTATCTCTTAGATCATTAGCATTAACTGAGCCACTTTTACCCTCAACTGATTGAATTTGCCTATTTATATCTGCTATTTGCTGACCTAAGCGATTTATCTCCTCTACTGCTATTACGATATCATCATTTATACTTTTATGTATAGTCTGTAGCTGAAGCGCAGTATCATTTACTCTATGAGTTAGCGTATTTGTAATATTTAACAAATTTTCTTTTTGACTAGATTCATATGAGTGGGAAGCAAAATTATTCCACGCTTGATAGTAGTTTTGGATATCATTTAGCAACCCTGTATCTTGCAAATCTGGAAATCTTTGAGTAATCTCTTTTAAAATATCCTCTTTATAAGATGTACACTCTTTATTTGATGATGCAGTTTTTAGTTTAGTAAAGGTAAATTCATCATGAATCCTTACAATCGTATCAACTCTAGTTCCAAGCCCAATATCGCCAGGAGTTGCATGAAGCGGATTAGCAGCTGATTGGACCACCCTTTGGCGAGTATAGTAATCACTATTTACATTGGTGATATTTTGCCCTGTTACTTGAATTTGAATTTGAGCTGCATTTAGACCGCTCACGCCTGTGTATAAAGAATCAAAAATTCCCATATCAAATCCTTAATTTTAGTAGTTTTTCAGCATCTGCTAGGCTAGATTTTGTCCCATCTCCATATGAGCTTGGATTTTGTGCGCCTAGCATTGTCTTTAGTAGTGAGTCATAGAATTCTTTGACCACAACTACTGATTTAGCATACTCTTTATTAAATTTTTGGAGAGTTTCTAATGAGTCTCTTAATTGAGCTAATCTATCTTTTATCTCATCAGATAATATACTAGCTAAATCTGTGCCAACATTAGCTTGAGCTAGTTTGACTAATTCATTATCAAGCTGAGATTTAGTTTTTTCAAATTTTCGGACTAATTCGGTTTTTTTCTTGCTGTGGTCATCTACATGTGAGTGGTCAGCTTTTTGAATATTTTCTATATCTTGCTTAGTGATTGCTATTAATTCACCAAGCTCCGATATAGCCTCGTCTAGATAGTGTTTTACCATATTTTGCTCCTTTGATTACTCAAAGAAGCAGTTAAATTTAGATCAAAGAATCTGCGATTTTTTTAGAAAGGGCGTCTATATCTACTTTATACTCGCCTTTTTGTATCATCGCAGTTAGCTCTTTTATCTTAGAGTTACCACTACTTTGAGTTTGTGTTAATTGTTCGTTTTTTTTCTCTTCGTTTTTTGGTGTTACAATGCTATTATAGATAGCACCTGCTTTTATAGAACCTATCATTATAAATCCTTTTTAGCTAATTATTTTATTTAAGCTAAATCGGAAAAATTCAACTTTTATTTAGGCTCTCTCTTTTAAAAAATTATATAACAACTCAGAAAATCCAAATCCACCACTTAGCGCCTTACTCATTGCATCATTATACATAGAGTTATAAATCTTATCGCCTGGATCTTCTGGAAATAGCGGATTTTCATTTTTTAATGCAATATCTAAAACCTCCTTAACCAAAAATGCCTCAAAAGCATCAGTTTGCTCTCTAAGCGCTACATCATCAACAGGTTTTGTATTGCCTATATTTTGCGTACTTGCAGCATTATACGCACTAAGTGCTGCGCTAGTATCTACTCTCATCATATCACCTCCACGCCAGCTTGGATCGCTCCAGCTCGTTTTAAATTCTCAATAATTGCTATAATCTCTTTTGGTGTTGCACCTAGCTTATTTAAAGCCCTTGTGATATTAGCTACTGTGACATTTCCTTGATTCATTTTAATTGTGTTTGTATTAGTATTAATCGCTACATTACCGATATCTACATCACCAGCAGCAGGTGCAGCCGGATCAAATCCGCTTCCATCAATCTGAATTGTAATAGCGCCATGAGAGATTATAACAGGCTCAACCTTGATATTTATGCCGCTTATTACCGTACCTGTACGCTCATCGATTATAATCTTATCTTCAGCCTTATAGTTCATATCAGTCTCTAGCACACTAGCTAAAAACTCCACCATACTAATACCAGATGGCTTAGTTAAAGTAATGGTTCTAGGATCAAGCGCCATTGCCGAACCAGCACCAAATTTAGATATGATAGTATTTTGCATATCTATTGCAGTTTGAAAGCTTGAGTTTTTTAGACTTAAATTTGCATTTGGTTTATTATAGATATCATATACTACCTCTTTTTCAACCAAAGCACCATCCATTATAGTTGCAACCGTTGGATGATTTCCGCCTTTTGCAGTTGAGCCACCAAGCGTTAAAGCGCCTTGAGCTAGAGCGTAAATATCACCATCAACACCCTTAAGTGCTGTAAGCAAAAGCGTTCCGCCAATTAAATTTTTAGCATCACCAATGGAACTAACTGTAACATCTAGATTATCACCTTGACGAGCAAAAGGAGGAAGCTTTGCTGTAACCATAACAGCAGCTGTATTTTTAGATTTGATATCATTTGGATCGACTTTGACATTGACCGTTTGAAGCATATTTGATAGCGATTGAATGGTAAATTCGCTACTACTACCATCGCCTGTGCCATTTAAACCAACAACCAATCCATAACCGATTAGTTGGTTATCACGAACACCTACAACACTAGCTAACTCTTTAATCATAGCAGCCTGTGCGCTAAGTGCCATAAATAATGCTAGAAGCAATATTTTAATCGCTTTCATACAAGTCCTTTATTTGTAAATTCAAATAATTTCTTGTATGTAAAGCAATTTTTATTCCAAATTTAATAAGGTTGATTATCTTATATAAAAATTTATTTTAATGTTCTTTTAGCGTGGCAACAAAGTCGCCACTAAAGAACCAAACACTAAAGCCCCACTGGCGTGGGGTACCCCTGTTATGTAAAAGTTCAAAGTATTACTTAGGATTTACAGTATCTTTATACATCGCTTTACCGCCAGCAATCTCTTTGATTACTATTGAGCGTTCTGCGTTGCCTTTTTTATCTATATTGATTATACCTGATACGCCTTCAAAGTTTTTGCTATTTTTGATCTCTTTATTTACGCACTCTCTATCAGCCCCATCAGCACATCTATTCATCGCATCTATCATTAAATAGTATGAGTCAGCACCAAGTGCTGTAAATCCAGGGACATTGTTATCTCCATTTTCTTTTGCATATGCTTCTACAAAGGCTTTTGATTTAGCTGTTGGTGGGTTTGAGCTATCAAATGCATCTGTATATAGATATCCATTTGATGCATCACTAGCAAGCTCGATAAATGTGTCATTTGATACACCATCACCACTAGCAAATTGCGATTTTACCCCTATTTGTCTAGCTTGGCGTACTAGCAGTGCAGCTTCTGGATGATAAAATGGCATATACACTAGATCAGGATTTAAGCTATTTATTTGTGATACTATCGCTTTAAAATCCTTATCACCACTACTAATTTTTAACTCTTTTAGTAGCTTGCCACCTTGTTTTTCAAACTCTTTTTTAAAGGCTCCTGCTAGACCGATTGAATATGATGTAGATTGATCTACTACTAACACAGCTGTTTTCATATTTTGACTTACTGCCCATGAAGCAAAACTAGTCCCTTGGAATGAATCCATAAATGTAACTCTAGCACCGTATTTAGCACGATCTAGTAGCTTATCAGCTGTGGCGGCTGGAGCTATCATAGGCACCTTTTTTTCATCTGCGATTTGTAATACTTGTTGAGTGTTACCAGTAACCATTGCACCGATTAGACCGCTTACTTTATCTTCGCTTACTAATCTTGTAGTAGCTGTAGCTGTCTCTACTTTATCGCCTTTATTATCTACTAATACTAGAGTGATAGTATCTCCATTTTTTAGTGTTGGTTCTAGCTTGTTAGCTAATTTAATACCAGCCCATGCTGTTTGACCATATGCTGCTACAGCACCAGTAATAGGTAAAACTACACCGATTTTAATCTCTTTAGCAGCAGCTGAGCTAATAGCCACCGCAGCAGCCAAAGCAATTAATGAAAGCTTTTTCATTTGTATCCTTTATATATTTTACTACAAAATTTCGATTTATGAAGCAAGATTTTATCTAAATTTGACTTTAATAGATTTGAATTTATGATTAGGTTTATCTATATCTTCAAAAGATGCTAGTTTTGCATTTTGACTATCAAATCTATATCTTGCATAACCCGATACATCTACATTTTTAATAGCTTCTTCAAGTGATGTAGCGTTTGCTACGCTTGTTAAAGCACCTGCAGCTACAATAGCAGCTAAGCTTAGTTTAACTAATTTTATTTTATTACCTTTGTGTTATTTACTCTAAATAGCTACCTTGAGTAGTTGGGGTAGTTTTGATATCATCATTTTCATCCTCATCTACGGCAAAGGCATTATCACCTTTTAAATATGCTATTATATGGCCTAAATCTTTTAGACTCATCCTAATTGCAATAGGTCTCATTATATACTTTAATCTACCGCCATACTGAGCATCACCTCTATATCCAGCCATTGAGTCAGCTATATCATCTCCGCTCATATCGCTTAATCTTTCTGAAACTGACATAGCCCTTTTAGTGCCTTTTTCGCCGTGGCAGGATTTGCAGTTTTTCTCATATAGCTCTTTACCTTTATCGCTGTTATAATTAGCATTTTTATTTATACCGATATTTATAAATCTATCATCTTCATCATCATCAAATTTAGATGATTGCTTATTGCTATTTTCATATACTTTTACGCTTAGATTATTATCTTTGGCGTGTTTTTCTACTAGGGCTTTTAACTCCTTGCCAAACTCTCCATCAGCTTCTATTATATAGCTATCATTTGCAGCTATTAGGTTTGAGGCTATTAGTAATGGTATCGCCCATTTTGTTATTTTCATTTTTTTCCTTTTGTTTTAATATGCTATTATCAATTTACTATTACTACAATTATAAGACATTGCAAAATTTTAATTAGCAACTATAAGGTATGATTTTATCTAAATTTGACTTTAAGAAATTTGAATTTGTGATTGAACTTAATGGATAAAAAGTATAAAAAAGGGGAGCCTAGCTATATAGGCTCCCCAAGAGATTTAAACCCTAATTATATTAGAAGTTATATCTAGCTTCAAATCTTAGGTGTTTAGCATCAGCTTCATTGTTGTCTCTATCAATGTATGAATACCAAGTTTTGAAGTTAAGTTTTTTGCTGTATTTATAATCTACTCTAGCTACTGCTTCGTATGCATCTACATAATTACCTCTTTCCTCAGCTCTAGAACCTACATAGTCAGCACCTACTCTTACTTTATCAGCAAATGTATAGCCAGCAGTTACGAAGTAGATACTTTGATCAGCACCGATCAATGTATAGTCTAGTAGATCCTCACCAGCTGTGATGAAGGCACCTTGGTCTTCAAGTGAGATTAGAGAAGCACCACTGCCTTGAGTATTGATATTTACATATCCTACGCTACCATCAAAGCCAAATGCTTTAGCACCAGCTTTAACAGCTAAGAATTGAGCATCATCTAGTTCTACTACAGCGCCTGGTGTCAATGATGGTGTCAAACCTGGTACAGCTTGTGAAGTTCTAACATTATTACTCCATACGCTTGAGCCAGCATATTGAGCTTGTAGGCTTAGGTCAGCGCCACCTAGGTTAGCTCCTAGTGTTACATCAAGAGCGTATAGTTGAGCTACGCTATCTAGAGCTGCATACCATGCTTGGAAGCTTACTGGATCATATGAGCCGATAGCAGCTACACCATATAGGTTTCTATCATATACATGCTCATTAGAGCCATTTGAACCGATAAATAAATTTCTTGTACCCATATCACCATCATTGCCTTGTAGGTTATCAAATGCTATAGCAGCTAGAGTCAGACCGCTGATATCGCTATTAAGAACTTTGATACCAGTACCTATCATATCATCAGTGAAGAATGTACCTAGGACTTGGCGACCAGCTTGGACAGTTGTGTTGCCCGCTGTATATCCTAGGTAGAATTGGCGAACATTGAATGTTTGACCATATTCACCAAAACCATTATCATTAACACCTACATTGGTTTGAGCGCCAGCTCTCTCACCAGACACATCAACGCTATCATATCTAAATCCGATAACACCAAAGAAGTTATCATCTAGTGCAGCTTTGAAATCTATATCAGATGTAAATCTGTGAGCGTTTGCAGTATTTTGTCCTGCAACAGTTGTAGTGTTTCTGCTATCAAATCTATATCTTGCATAACCTGATACATCTACATTTTTAATAGCTTCTTCAAGTGATGCAGCACTCGCTACGCTTGTTAAAGCACCTGCAGCTACGATTGCAGCTAAGCTTAGTTTAAATAATTTCATTTTATCTCCTTATTAAAATATTGGATTGAGAATTGTAATGATTTTTTACTTAATGTTTACTGAATTTTTGCCAAATTATTACCGACTATTTACCAAATTTTACTCTTTTATAGCGATTTAAGCAGTAAGTAGGCTGATTATAAAATATGGGTGTTAGCATATCCCCATAACGCAATTATACTATATATAATCTACTAATTTTTAAACTTTTCTACTAATTGCCTTTTTAAAAATCGCTCCATAAGGGCTAAATTTATCTATCTTATCGCAGGTTTGTTCTAAACTCTCATCATCTTTTAAAGAATTTAAAATCAACTCCATAATCATAACTGCATCTTTTGGATCGATATGAGTGGGGCATTTTTTAGCGTGTGTGTAGTGAGTGTGTATTTTAGTAACAAGATCGCTATTTTTAATCTCAACAATTGCAGTCTCAAGAGGAAGCTTTAAAAACATTCGTTTTTCTTTAGGATTTACCGATAGATAAAACATATCAAGACCATAAATTTTCTTATCATATGAATCAAAAAAATATATAGATTTATTAAGATTGTCACGAAAAGTAACAATCATCAACTCTAGAATTTGAATTTTCTGCTCTTTTGTATAGAAATTTCCAATATTTGCAAAGCAAAATTCCAACAAAGACTTAATACTATACCACTCAGCCGCTCCAAAACTATATGCACGCATCTTTAGGCCACGCTTTTTGCGATATTGTGCAGCTTCATCGCTATCAAAATCTTTATAAACACTACTAGTTACAAAATCTCTATATGCTGGATTTGGAAATGTAGGGTGTAAAATCAGCGAACCTTCATTTTCATTTTCATAAATATACTTTAGTAAATTCTCATAACCATCATCAATAAGGCGTAAATCTCCATCATCAATCCCATCAATATAGCGATAAAATTCGCTCTCATCGCACTCCCAAATATCTTTACTATAACGAAAATGGCTACAAATAAGCGACTTTACCTCATCGCTTGGGGATTTTTTATCGCTATTTTCTATCCATGAGAGTAAAGTTCGGCGATCTTTCCCTAAAATTGTTGCAAATTTACTCATTGATAGCTTAGATTTTTCAAATATTATTATAAATCTCTCCATCGCATTTAGCATTTTAACCTCCACATTTATTAAATGTTACTAATCGTAACACACTAAAAAATTTAATCAAATTTTACGCAAATTTTATCTCAAAATTCTTGCTAAATTATGCAACATTTTAACTAAATTTTGTATAAATTTTGTGCAATTTTCAAATTTTATGAGCATAAATTTACAAATTGTAACAAAATTTAACATTTTAATTTATTTTTTAAACCCTTATAATTGCACTAACAAAACAAGAAAGGATTACTATGAGTTCTAGCCCTTATCAAGAGTCTTATGATCTCTCCATTAATGAGCCAGAAAATTTCTGGGCATTAGCTGCTCAAAAAGTTCATTGGTATAATGAATGGGATAAAGTTTTAGATGATAGTGGGGATCACTATAAATGGTTTGTTGGCGGGTGTATGAATACATGCTATAACGCCCTAGATTTGCATATACACAATAACAGAGGGGATCAACTCGCTTTGATATATGACTCCCCTGTTACTGATACTAAGAAGAAATATACATATAGACAACTTCGAGATAGAGTCGCTAAAGTCGCTGGAATCTTGACAAATAAAGGCGTTGTCAAAGGCGATAGAGTTGTGATATATATGCCGATGATGGCTGAAGCTGTAATAGCGATGCTAGCGTGTGCGAGAATTGGTGCTATCCATAGCGTGGTATTTGGTGGGTTTGCTGCTCATGAGCTTGCTACTAGAATCGAAGATGCTAAGCCTAGAGTTGTGATAAGTGCTAGCTGCGGTATCGAAGTAAGCAACATAATACCATATAAACCAATCTTGGATGAAGCCATCAAGCAGTCATCGCATAAGCCTACAACTTGTCTAATTTGGCAAAGACCACAATATAGAGCAAATATGCTCCCATGGCGTGATATCGATTGGGAGAGCGAAGAAGAGAAAACCAAAGGCGTGGATTGTGTGCCGGTGCTAGCTACTGATCCGCTATATATTTTATACACTTCAGGCACCACAGGCTCACCAAAAGGAGTTATAAGATCAAATGGCGGTCATAGCGTAGCTATGAAGTGGTCAATGGATAATATCTATAATGCCAAACCTGGCGATGTATTCTTCGCTGCTAGTGATGTGGGCTGGGTTGTTGGCCACTCATATATAGTTTATGGACCACTTATGAATGGTTGTACCACTATAGTATATGAGGGCAAACCAGTTCGCACGCCTAATCCGGCTGCGTTTTGGCGAATTGTAGATGAGTATAAGGTAAATGTATTGTTCTCAGCCCCTACTGCATTTCGTGCTATTAGGCGAGAAGATTCTAAGGGCGAACTTATTAAAAAATATAATTTAGATAGCCTTAAAGCAATCTTCGTAGCCGGTGAGAGATGTGATAGTGATACACTAAAGTGGATAATGAAAGTTACTAAAAAAATAGTAGTAGATAACTGGTGGCAAACCGAAACCGGCTGGGCTATTGTCGCTAATCCATTAGGATTAGAAGAGATGCCTATAAAGCCAGGTAGCCCTACAAAGCCAATGCCCGGATTTAATCTAAAAGTCCTTGATGAAAATGGCAAAGAGTTAGGAGCTGGTAAAAAAGGAGCCTTATGCCTTAAATTACCACTTCCGCCGGCTTGTTTAATGGGAATTTGGGAAAATGATGAGAGATATAGAAAAGGATATTTAGATCACTTCAAAGGTTACTATCTCACAGGCGATACAGGCTATATAGATAAAGATGGTTATGTATATGTCTTAGGTAGGATGGATGGGATCATCAATGTAGCAGGTCATAGGCTATCTACTGGCGAGATGGAAGAGATCATATCTAAGCATCCTGATATCGCAGAGTGCGCCGTAATTGGTGTAAATGATGATTTAAAGGGTGAAGTTCCTATGGGATTTATAGTTTTAAAACAAGGAATTGAAAGAGATCATAGAGGAATAGTAGATGGAGCCATAGCTCTAATTCGCCAAGAGATCGGTGCGGTTGCTAGTTTTAAATTAGCTTGCGTGGTTAATGCCTTGCCAAAAACTAGAAGTGGCAAGATTTTGCGCAAAAACTTAAAAGAGTTAGCAGATGGCGTTGAATGTAAAATTCCAGCAACAATAGAAGATCCTAGCGTCTTAGATCATTGTAAAGAGGTGATTGCGACATTAGGTTACCCAATAATAAAGGAGAAAAAATGAGTATAAAAAGTCCAGGAAAAAGCTTTAGAGAAGCTGTAAATTCAAATAACCCACTTGCGGTATTAGGTGTTATAAATGCTTATAGCGCCCTTCAAGCTACAAAGCTTGGAGCAAAAGCTATATATCTATCAGGTAGCGGCGTAGCTAGTGCTAGCTATGGTCTGCCTGATCTTGGGATTGTAGGCCTTGAAGATGTCTTAATCGATGTAAGACGCATAACTTCAAGAGTAGATACTCCGCTTTTGGTGGATGTTGATACTGGATTTGGTGGTGCTTTTAATATAGCTAGGACAATAAAAGAGCTTATAAAAGCCGAAGCGGCCGCTTGCCATATAGAAGATCAAGTAGCTCAAAAGCGTTGTGGCCACAGACCAAATAAAGAGCTTGTAAGTATATCTGAAATGACAGATAGATTAAAAGCTGCCCTAGATGCTAGAACTGATGAAAATTTCGTAATCATGGCTAGAACAGACGCACACGCTATGGAGGGTCAGCAAAAAGCCTTAGAGAGAGCCTTAGCATATGAAGCTACTGGGGCCGATATGATATTTGCTGAGGCTGTCCATACCTTAGAAGAGTATAAAGAATATACAAAGGCTCTTAAAGTGCCTGTTTTAGCCAATATAACTGAATTTGGCAAAACTCCATATTTTACCCAAAGTGAGTTAGCAAGTGTAGGTATAAAACTGGTGCTATATCCACTTTCAGCTAATAGAGCGATGAATAAAGCCGCCGTTGAAGTCTTTAATAGCATTATCAAAAACGGCCATCAAAAAGATGTCTTAGATATCATGCAAACTCGTGAAGAGCTATATCAAATGTTAGATTATTATGAATTTGAAAATAAATTAGACCAACTATTTGCAAAGGATAAAAAATGAGTATCAGCGAAGCATCAAAAAAACAAGGCGGATTAGCTGGAGTTATAGCCGGTGAGAGTGCGATATGTACTTGCGGGACTGGCAATGGGTTGAATTATTATGGTTATGCTATTGAGGATTTAGCAGAGCATTGTGAATTTGAAGAGGTTGCATATTTATTACAATATGCTAAACTTCCAAACGCAAATGAGCTAAAAGATTATAAGAGCAAAATTATAGCATCTCGCCCTCTTAGCGTTGAACTTAAAGCTATGCTAAAGCTCATACCAAAAGGCGTTCATCCGATGAATGTATGCCAAAGTGCGGTTGCTTTGCTTGGGACTTTAGAGGCTGAAAAAGATGATTTTAGCGATCAAGATGATAAGATTATCCGCCTTCTTGGAGTTCTTCCTAGCGTTATTTGCTTTTGGCATAACTATATAAATGGCGGTAAAGAGATAGATTTTGAGAGTAAAGAAGATACAATAGCTGGATATTTCTTAGAAAAATTACACCAAAAAACGCCACCGGCTGAATTTGTAAAAGCTATGCATTGCTCACTAATTTTATATGCTGAGCATGAATTTAACGCATCTACATTTACAGCTAGGATTTGTGCCTCTACAAAAAGCGATATTTTTTCGGCCGTTGCTGGTGCTATAGGTGCTCTTCGTGGGCCACTTCATGGTGGGGCTAATGAGGCGGCATTTGGGCTAATTTCTAGCTTTGATAATGTAGAAGATGCTATAAATGGAGTAAATCAAAAACTAGCTAATAAAGAGCTATTAATGGGATTTGGGCATAGGGTTTATGGAGTTGGCGGTGATCCTAGAAACGCCGTTATCAAAAAATGGTCAAAAGCCCTAAGCAATAATCACAAGCTATTTGCTATTAGTGAAGCCATTGAGGGTGTAATGAAAGAAAAACGCCCTAGTTTGCCGCCAAATGCGGATTTTTATAGTGCGTCAGCATATCACTTTATGGGGATACCAACTGAGTATTTCACCCCTATATTTATAATGAGTAGAGTAAGTGGCTGGTGCGCTCACATAAAAGAACAAAGAGCTAATAACAAGCTCATTCGCCCAAGTAGCAACTACATAGGGCCTGAGCCAATGAAATTTATACAAATACACCAAAGATAAGGAGAGAAAATGAGTAATATGGGAATATTAGAGGCTAAACGCCCTGAATTTGATGAGTTGCTAAGTAAAATCGCAAAATATGCTGATAGCTTTGAGATTACTAGTGAGTTAGCGTATGAAACAGCTAAATATACTATGATTGATGCCTTAGGATGCGGGATTTTGGCCCTTAAATATCCAGCTTGCGCTAAACTGCTTGGCCCAAGTGTTGAAGGGGCGGAATTTCGCCCATTAGGTAGCAAAATTCCAGGCACTTCATATCAACTTGAGCCGATTCGTGCGGCCTTTAATGTAGGAGCTATGGTAAGATGGCTAGACTATAATGATACTTGGCTAGCGGCTGAATGGGGACATCCAAGCGATAATCTAGGTGCTATTTGGGCGGTGGCTGATTATGTAAGTCGCAAAAATTTATCTCAAGGCAAAGCCCCATTAAAGGTCAAAAGCGTCTTAGAAGCTATGATAAAAGCACACGAAATTCAAGGTATCTTAGCACTTGAAAACTGCTTTAATAAAGTTGGACTAGATCATGTTTTATTAGTTCGTATCGCCTCTACTGCGGTTGCGGCTAAGCTTTTAGGATGTAACTATGATGAAATTCGCAATGCAGTATCAAATGCCTTCATAGATGGTGGAGCCTTAAGAACCTATCGCCACGCACCAAATACAGGTAGTCGCAAGAGCTGGGCTGCTGGCGATGCATCTAGTCGTGGGGTGGATCTAGCATTAAAAGCCAAAACAGGTGAAATGGGCTATCCATCAGCTTTGAGTGCGAAATTCTGGGGCTTTGAAGATGTCAAAATGAGAGGCCAAAAGCTAGTAATTCCACAAGAATTTGGCTCGTATGTAATGGAGAATGTGTTATTTAAAATTAGCTTCCCAGCTGAATTCCATGCTCAAACAGCAGTTGAGTGTGCTATGGCACTTCATAATGAGGTCAAAGACCGCCTAGATGAGATAGAAAAAATAGTAATCACCACTCAAGAATCAGGCCATAGAATCATAAATAAAACCGGCGAATTAGCCAATCCAGCCGATCGTGACCATTGTATCCAATATATGGTGGCTGTGCCTTTGATATTTGGCAGATTAGTGGCTGATGATTATGAAGATAGCGTAGCCAAAGATCCACGCATCGATGCCCTAAGAGATAAAATGGTAGTAGAAGTAGATCCAAGATACACAAAAGAGTATCTAGATAGCGATAAAAGAAGTATCGCAAACGCTGTAGAAATCTACTACAAAGATGGCACAAAATCCAAAAAAGTAGAAGTAGAATACCCTATCGGCCACAAAAGAAGAAGAGATGAGGGAATTCCACTATTAAAAGCTAAATTTAAAGCCAATCTAGCTACAAGATTTAGCCCAAAAACTTGCCAAATAATAGAAGATTTAGTAAATAATCAAAAGCTTTTAGAGAGCTATAATTTCAATGAATTTAGCGATCTATTTTGGCTAGGATAATCTAAAGGCCTAGGAGCAATCCTAGGCTAAATTTAAGCCAAATTCGCAAAATCCACTCTATAATCTTATTTATATTTTATTTTATTAATTTCAAATTTATTTAATCAATTTTTGGGTATAATCCTTAATTTTATTTTGCCTATACAAAGGATATTTTGATGAGTGCAGCCAAAGAGATGTTTGCGCAAATTGAAGAGCTATTTCGTGAAAATGCAAAAAGCTATGTAACATTTGAGCAGTTAGTAAGACTATTTGACAAAGCCCCAACCGCAGGACTGATCAAAAAGATAGAATCCCTAGCTGAATTACACAAAATTCAGCTTATAAGCGCTGTAGAAGCTGCTAAGCAAAAGACCATTCAAGAAGCAAAAAAATCCGCTATAACCGACCCGCAAAAAGCTAGCGAAGCTAATTTAGAGGATGAATTTGACCTAAGTAGCGAGAGCGATCTACTTGAGTGGAGTCGCTCAGATAGCCCTGTTCGTATGTATCTGCGTGAGATGGGACAGATCCCACTTCTTAGCAAAGAAGAGGAAATTGAAATTAGTAAAAAAATCGAACTAGGCGAAGATATTATCATTGATGCATTTTGCTCTGTGCCATATCTAATTGATTTTATATTAGATTATAAAGAGCCATTAATCAATAGAGAGCGCCGAGTTAAAGAGCTATTTAGAAGCTTTGATGAGGAAGAAACTGATGAAGAAAATGACGATGATATCGAAGAGGATTACATAGAAGATGATGAGTCAAATGAGACACAAAAACAGCCTAAAAAGCTTGATAAAAGAGCTGAAAAGGTAATAGAAAGTTTCAAAGCATTAGAAAAAGCTAAAAAAGATTGGCTAAAAATCGCTTCAAAACAAAATATCTCTATAGAAAACGAAGTTGATCTAAGTGCAAAACTAAATTTAACATTCAAAAAAAAGGTCTTAAAAGATAAATTAATGGATTTAGGTCCAACTAGCAAATTAATCAATGAGATTGTAAAATCTATTGAAACTGCTTTAAAAAGTGATACTGACTTTGATAAAGAGCTTAAAAGGCTTGAGTATAGACTTCCGATGTTTAGCGCTGAATTAAGAAAAAATCACCAACAAATCTTAAAAGATATCACCAAACTAAGCAAAGAAGATATAATAACTAGAGTCCCAGAAGCCACAATGGTATCTACATATATGGAGATTAAAAAGCTATTTCAAACCAAAGAAGCGAGCAAAACCGGCTTTAACCTAGATCCAAAAGATTTAAAAAATATCTTAAATCAGATCAAAAAAGGCAAAAATATCAGCGATGATGCTAAAGCCAAAATGGCAAAATCAAATTTACGCCTAGTTGTCAGCATAGCCAAAAAATATACTAATCGTGGGTTGCCGTTTTTAGACCTTATCCAAGAGGGTAATATAGGCCTTATGAAAGCTGTGGATAAATTTGAGTATAAAAAGGGATTTAAATTCTCCACATACGCCACATGGTGGATAAGACAAGCTATCAGCAGAGCTATCGCTGATCAAGCTAGGACTATTAGAATTCCAATCCATATGATTGAAACTATTAACCGAATTAATAAGATAAATAGAAAATATGTCCAAGAAGAAGGCAAAGAACCAGATGTTTCAATTATTGCTAAAGAGGTTGGCCTAAGTGTAGATAAGGTTAAGCAAGTTATCAAAATCACCAAAGAGCCAATAAGCCTAGAAGCTCCAATAGGTAGCGAAGATGATGGTAAATATGGTGACTTTGTAGAGGATAGAAGCGCATTAAGCCCGATGGAAGCAATATTAAAAGCTGATTTAAAAGAGCAAATTGATGAAGTTTTAGACCAGTTAAATGATAGAGAAAAAGCTGTAATTAGAATGAGATTTGGTCTATTAGATGATGAGAGCGATAGAACTCTTGAAGAGATTGGCAAGGAATTAAATGTAACTAGAGAGCGTGTCAGACAGATTGAAAGCTCAGCAATCAAAAAGCTAAAACACCCAAAAGTTGGTCGCAAACTAAAAAACTATATTGAGGGGTAAATTTGCAAGGGTTATGTGCTTTGAAATTTAAATCACTATGCCAAAAAATTAAATTTAAAGGCTCTACCCCCCCCCTATTTTCTGAATTTTAAGGGGAAAATATGCTAAACTCAGCTCACAAAATACTAAGCCAAAGCGCTAAGGCCATGCCGCAAAAACTAGCATTTATCACCCCTAGTGACTCTATAACTTATATTAGCCTAGATGAGAAAAGTAGCGCCCTAGCTACACAAATTTTAAATTTAAATATCAATAAATCACCAATTTTAATAATCCTACCAAAGGGAATTGAGGCTATTATTAGCTTTTTTGGAGTGTTAAAAAGTGGTAATTTTTATACTATAATAGATGAAAATATGCCACTTGAGAGAATTGATAAAATAATTCGCACACTCTGCCCTGCTTTGCTTATTACTAGCAAGGATTTAGCGCTAAATTTGGATTTATTAACCATTTTTATTGATGACTTACCAGGTTTTAAACCTGATCAAACCATTCTAAATAGTGTTAAAATTATTGATACAGATTTAGCCTATACGCTATTTACTAGCGGAAGCACTGGCGAGCCAAAGGGCGTTAGTATCAGCCATAAAAGCCTAATAGATTTTACCATTGCTTGTGTGAATGATTTAGCAATCGATGATAGTCATGTAATCGCCAATCAAGCGCCATTTTATTTTGATTTAAGCGTTTTTGATATCTATGTTAATACCTTTGTTGGTGCTACTACTCATATTTTACCAAGCTCTATTTTTGCTTTTCCGCTTAAAGTAGTTGAGTATCTAATCACAAATAGCGTTACTACCATTCTTTGGGTGCCAAGTGTGTTAGTATATTTTGCTAATTCTAATGCCCTAAATGGAGCAAATTTATCCCTTAAAATGATAATATCTTGTGGCGAGATGATGCCTACAAAACAGCTAAATTACTGGATAAAATCCATTAAAAATGCTAAATTTATAATATGTATGGCCCTACTGAAACAACTCTAGCAAGCTCATACTATATGGTTAATAGAGAGCTTAGAGATGATGAAATTTTACCAATTGGCAAGGCTTTTAGTAATACTGAACTTTTAGTCTTTGATGAAGATATGAAACTTATTACTAAACCAAATATAAAAGGTGAACTATACATTAGAGGTTCAGGGCTAAGCTATGGCTACTATAACGACCCAGTTAAGACAGCTAAGGCTTTTATCCAAAATCCTTTACAAAGTAGCTACGCTGAGCCAATCTATAAAACTGGCGATATCGTAGCATATGATGAACATGGTGATTTGATATATTATGGTAGACAAGATTCGCAAATTAAACTTAACGGCTTTAGAATTGAACTTGGCGAGATTGAGACAGTACTTGGAACACATCCTGATATTTATAGAGTTGCGTGCATTTTTAAAGATTATCAAATCATTGCATTTTATGAGAGTGCTAATGTGATTACAAATTTAAAAGAATTTTTAAAATCAAAACTCCAAGAGTATATGATTCCACGCAAATTTATCTATAAAAATAAATTCAAACTAAATCAAAATGGAAAAATTGACAAGGAAGCGCTAAAAAATGAGTGAAGCTAAAATTTTATTAAATGAGATTGGTAGAGATGATATTAATGATGATAGCTCAAATTTATTAGATTGTGGGCTAATTGATAGCATTGATATTATATCCTTAGTTGCTGCTATGGCGGCACGATATGGGAAGGATTTAGATGCAAAGTTTTTAAGTGCAGAGAATTTCCAAAGTATCGCTGCATTAGATAAGATGATAAAAGAGGCATATGGAGTATAAAATGGATTATGAAAAAGAGTATATTTACGCCCCAAAGTGCTATGAGAGTTGCGCTGGGTATTGCTGTGCTGGGTTTACTAATCCAAATTTTAAGCTAATTCGCTCAAATTTCATCGCTTTACCACTTTTTGATATAGAGTATAAGGAGTATCTAAAAGCAGGTGCTATAAATGGCATGGAAATAGCCAAAAAGAGTGAAAAATTTAAATTAAAAGGCGGACAAACAATAATCCTACACTGGCTTCACTGCGATAAAAAGGGGCTTTGTAATCCTCACGCCAATCGTCCATTAGTTTGCAAGTTATATCCGATCTTACCTAAAGTTAGCCCAAATGGTGAGATTTTAGGATTTTTTAATGGTACGATTTTTGATCTATTCTTTAGTGATAAATCTCATCCTTGTACTCTTATAAGAGAAAATAGACAAGAAACTCAAGATATGCTAAAAGCCAATTTAAAAGATCTTTTAAAAGATCCAAATTATATATTTATATTTATGGTAGCAAATATCGCAGTAGAGCATTTGCAAAACTATATAAAAGCTAAATTTGGCACATATATCATTGATGATATAGCACCTAATAAGTTATCTGAGTTTTGGAATGAAGTAGAGATGGCAATGATGCTTAGACGTGCGTGGAATACGCATGAATTTGCCTTTGATATAGAAAAAACATATAAAAGCGTAGCCCAAATTTGGGGTGAGTTTTTACCAATTGAACCATGAATTTAGATGAAAAACTAAAAAAATCTGAGCGCCTAGAGAGTCGTCCGACTTACTATATAACTGAGTATATTTGGCGAGTTTTGATAATCCAAAGATTTATCTTGCCTACACTCTTGCATACGGCTATTACGCCAAATTTAATTACAATCTTTGGTATGGCTTGCACTTTGCTAAGCTTTGCTTTGCTTTATAATGGATATAATGTTCTTAGTGGGATTTTTTATATTATTTATAGCTTAGCTGATCATACAGATGGAATGCTTGCTAGGCTTAGGGGACAAAGTAGCACTTTGGGTCATTATATGGACTATGCTAGTGATTATATAGCGTGGTTTGGTTTAATAGTTTTGGCTGGATATTTATATGATATTAATGTTTTTTTAGTGAGCTTTATATGTGTTATTTTACTTTTTCATCAGCAATTTTGTAAGCATTTTATCCATCCTCGTCTAAAAAAGCTTAAAAATATCCACCGATTTGGGTTAAAAAAGTGGCTTTTAGAGCGTGGGTTTTTACTTGGGATTGATGCGAGTTTATTAGCGTGGATTTTAGCCTTTGGGATATTTAGTGGTGAGTTTGAAATTTGCTTTTATATCCTTGGGATGATATATATTTCAGATATCATTTATAGACTTTTTGAGTTAAATTTGAATTTAAAAATACAAAAAAATTAGGGGGGGGGTAGATGGACTTTAAAGACAAAACCTATATCATAACTGGTGCCACATCAGGTATAGGTAGATGTATAGCTCGTACTCTAGCTAAAAAGGGCGCTAGACTCTTATTGCTTGGTAGGGATATTAAAAGATTAAATTCACTCAAAAATGAACTAAGCTTAATAAGTCAAACCAGTCATAGTGTAGCAGTCTTTGACTCTAATAATTTAGATAGTATT
Source organism: Campylobacter sp. P0103 (assembly GCF_002139545.1). Lineage (NCBI taxonomy): Bacteria > Pseudomonadati > Campylobacterota > Epsilonproteobacteria > Campylobacterales > Campylobacteraceae > Campylobacter > Campylobacter sp. P0103. Next base: position 458,654 of record NZ_MJKG01000001.1, read on the forward strand.
GAGAGCGCTGTGGCTGAATTTGCTAGCAAATTTAAACTAAATGGCTTTATTCATAGTGCTGGAGCTCTCAATCCAATGCTACTGCGTGATCTAAATTTAGCCAAAATGCATGAGTTAATAAATATAAATCTATTAACATTTTTCGCGCTTGCAAAATCTGCACTAAAGCATGGTAGATACGCCAAGAGCGACACTAGTATAGTAGCTATTAGCTCTATGGCTGCATTTGGTGCTGAGCCTGGTCTAAGCGTATATAGCGCTAGTAAGGCTGCGCTAAATTCAGCTGTACGAAGTCTAGCTAAAGAGTATTCTAAAAAAGGAGTTCGCATAAATGCTGTAGCGCCATTATTTGTCAATACACCGATGTATGAGAGCTTTACTAGCGAATTTATATCTCAAGAAACTCAAAATGAACGATTAAAAGAGATAATGCCACTTGGGTTGATTGAGCCTAAAGAGGTGGCTGATTCGGTTTTGTTTTTGCTTAGTTCTAAAGCTAGTAGAATTACTGGAGAGTGTCTTAAAATCAGCTCAGGGGGGGGGGATTTAGGCTTTGGTAATTCTAAATTTGAGTGTTAAAAAGGAAAGCAATATATGAAAATTGCATACTATCTACCAAATGAGCGTGTAGATAATGAATATTTTGCAACCTTAGCTAATAGCGATGAGTGGAGCTGCGAACAAATTTATAAAAAATCTGGTATCTTAAGCCGCCAAAAATCTGCTAATGATGAGCTAACTAGCGACCTAGCTGCTAAAGCTGCTTTGAATTTAAGTAAAGAGTATGATATAGACCTTAGCGATATAGATACGCTATTGCTTTGCACTCAATCTCCTGAGTATCTACAGCCAGCAACTGTCTATCTGCTTCATCATAAGCTAAATTTACCTAAAACAACAAACGCTATGGAGATAAATATAGCGTGTAGTGGCTACATTCATGGTCTATTAGTGGCTAAATCATTAATACTATCTAATAGCGCTAAAAAAGTACTACTATGTACAGCTGATATGTGTTTTAAAATGTTTGAGCATAGCGATATGGCTCAAAGGATACTCTTTGGTGATGGAGCTAGTGCTACGATAATTGATGAGAGTAACGCTCATAAAATTGCTCAGGTGATTAGCGGTACAGATGGGAGTGGATTTTTTAGTATGTATAAACACCATGGAGGTTATGCTAGTCCATTTAATGGACAAGATCCAAAAGATATAGCCCTAACAATGAATGGCCCTGAGGTTTTTTTATTCACTATTAGAGAGGTACCAAATTTAGTTAGGCAAACTCTAAAAGCCAATAATCTAAATTTAGATGATATAGACTATTTTGTCTTTCATCAAGCAAATTTATTAATTTTAGAAGCCATTACTAAATCGCTTAAACTTGAGCGCTCAAAGGTAATTTTTGATATAGAAAATATAGGTAACACATCATCATCAAGTGTGCCAATTGCCCTAAAAAGAGCCATAGAAAATGGCACTATAAAACCAGGTTTTAAGGTATTAATAGCTGGTTTTGGCATTGGGCTTGCATGGAGTGCTACAGTAATAGAGATCTAAAAGGATAAAAATGGATACAAAAATAGCAAAATTTAAAGATGTAATAGAATGTGATGAGACTCTAACACCGCAAACCCCGCTAGACTCCATAGCCGAGTGGGACTCAATGGGTAAGATTAGTACAATTGTAATGTTGGCTGATGATTATGGTTATACACTTACATTTGATGAGTTAAAAAAACTAAGTATTGTTGGTGATATTTTGGATTTGATGAATGAGTGAATTTAATAGATATGGCATCAAAATCGAAAAATTAAAGTTAAAAGATATTGAAATTCTTAGAAAGTGGCGAAATAATCCTAAAATCTCTAGCTTAATGCTTAGTCAAAATGGAGAATACATCACAAAAGAGCAGCAACTAAAGTGGTATGACTCTATCAAAGATAAAACCGATGCGCTCTACTATATGGTCTTTGTGGATGAAATTGCCGTGGGATATTTTTGCTTTCAACAAATAGCTAATAAATGCGCAGTACCTGGAGAAATTTTAGTTATACCATCACAAATGGATCAAGCTAGAATCACATTTGGAGCATATTGCGCAGTTTATGATATGGCATTTGAGATACTAGGACTTGAGCAGCTTAAAGCTTACTCAAAACTAGAAAACAAACGGGCCATCCGTATGGCAAGATTGCTAAATTTCCAAACCACTCACACAGATAATCAATGCATATATTTTGAGCTTGACAAAGATGATTACTACCAAATGCGAGATAGCCTGATAGCTAAACTTGGCTTATCATGATTGGGAATGGCGTGGTGATTAATCTTATAATTTTTGCGCTTTTAAATGCTATATATTTTGATTAAAAATCTTATGGCAATCATCCATATATCCAAAAATATAAAAAGACGAAGTTTTGTATAAAGCCATAGGGGGTTGTATTTCCCCACTTTCGTGGGGCAAGGCTAATAAGCCTTGACAACAATTATACAAAGTAGTATAATTACCATAAATACATTAAGCATTTATTCTACTCTCCTTTCTATGGAGACAGAATTTGCCGTAGGGGAGCCAACCCTATGGCATATCCCCATAACAAAATTATATCATTATAAACTTCTAATTTATCTTAAATTTAGCGTTGTCTGTGCATATCTCTTTTCTTATTAGAGCTATTAGGCTTCCCAGCCAGATATATACTCTTTCATTTTAGCTTCTTACTAAAATATACCTTTTTCAAATTTATTGTTTTTACTCTCATAGGAATGAATATTTTTATTTAACACCTCATTCATAAAATTGCTTCTATAGTTCAATATTTTTTTATAAAAATTCTTTCTTTCATTGCTTATTATATGGATATCATCTATAATTTTATATATATTGTCTAAGTTAATCCTATTAGTTATCCTTTGTAGAGCATTAATAACATCTTCATCTTGTGCATCTTTTAAGAAATTTTGCGGATTTATCTTTTTTGAGTTTATGGTGATGGCTGAAGTTGTTTGATTTAACATCAAATCATTAAAGCTACCTTGATGATTTAGGTATTTTTCTATATCATCATTACTTAATTTTGGATATAGACTTGAGCCATTATCATATATAGGTGCGATAGTAGCAATATCATCATCTTTAACCAGTATCCCCCAGTTACCATTATGTCTATCAAAATTTGCTATGAGTGTATCAGCAATAAACATATCCCAAAAGAAATTTTTTAAAGTTTGAATATCTATAATCTTTTGGTTTTTGATTATTTCTATTGTGTTATGTAAATCCGTATCAGCAAAACCGCTATTAACACTTAATACAGAATTTCTTACTTTTCCAAAGTTAAACAGCCTATTGCCATCAGTTTCAAAATCTTTACAAGCCACTACTACCTTATCTCCATAATAGCCTAGTAATGTCTTTTGTGTATTAAAACCAATGCTTTCAAATATTTTAGAAGATATATGTTCGTTAATTGAACTACTTGCATATCCACTAGTTATGTGTGTATCTTTTGGAAATTTCAGCATATAAAGCTCATCGTTAAAATATATGGCTAACTTTTCTCCATTCAAGCCATCATAAAATTTGGTATGCTTTACTTTGCAATTTGTAAAATCAATCATTCTAAAATATACCTTTTCCGAGTTTAATTGCACCAAGACAAATCGATGTTATCCAAAGAGACAAAACAAAAAACGCCCAAAATTTTGCGTATCCATAAATATAATCAACAAGGTCGTCTCCAAGCCATTTCTTTACTTTACGAGTAATACCAATCTTATGAAATATCCAAAGCGGAAGAAGAAAAAATAGAACGATAAACACAGGTATTGTCAATATAAAAGTTATAATATTTTTATGAACAACTCCATATTTGACAAGAATTGTTAATAGTATAAAAATCGCAAATGGGGCAATCATCCAAAATATTTTAGGTTTAAAGCCACTTTTCCAAAATTCTTGTCTAGCCTTTCTCAAAATTCGCTATGTTGAACTCCAAATTCTGCTATCTTCATAACTCTTCTCTGTTTATCGTGCATATCTTCCATTCCAATACTCCTTTAATTTATTAACATAATTACAACTAAAATATCCTTAATAAAAGATTAAATAATATAAAATATTATGAATAATTTATAATAAAATATATTATTCTGAATAATTAATTATATAAATATAGAATACTATGAATATTTTATATTTTTCATTCAGATAGCAAATAGAAATTACTTTATCAAGGTTAGCTCTTGATAAATAAAATTGCTACCCCATATATAAGAACATATAATAATATTATAAAAATATAAAGATATTAATATATATAAATTGAATTTTTAGAAAGAAAAAAGCTTAAACAAAATTCTTATGAAAATAAGAGTTGTAATACATTAAAGATAATATATTTTTATATGAATTAAAAAGAACAAAAGATTAAAGTCATATTTATGAATTATAACTTTAATCAATACTCTGCTAAATCCGTTATCTAAAAGACAAGATATAAAGTATAAATATAACCATAAATAGCAACAAGAGTATAAAAAACAACTATATAATATGTAATTTCTACAATCTTATTTTTCATTTTAAGAAATTTACCATAATTATAATCAGTATTTTTTATAGTTTCAGAACTCTCATATTCCAAAACAAAAAATGTATTATATATATATAATAAATAGCAAGAGGAGCAACCAAAATACCCAAAATACTAAAAATAAGAAAAAATACAAAAAAAGCTGCCATATCCCAATCCTCCTTTAATTTATTAGAATAATTATAACCAAAAATATCCTTAGCTTGGAAATTCAAAATTCCCAAGCTTTGAGATTAGAATTATAAAATTCTAGATTTTAAGGGCTTACATCATACCGCCCATTCCACCCATACCGCCCATATCAGGCATTGCTGGCATAGCTGGTTTATCCTCTTTGATTTCGCTCACTGTAGCTTCTGTAGTAAGTAGCAAGCTAGCTACGCTAACAGCATTTTGAAGTGCTATGCGCTCTACCTTAACAGGGTCTATAATACCAGCTTCAAACATATCTACATACTCTCCGCTAGCAGCGTTAAATCCGTAATTTGCCTTATCAGCACTGCTTACTGCGTGAGCTACCACACCAGCATCAAATCCAGCATTTTCAGCTATTTGGCGAAGTGGGGCAAATAAAGCACGCTTGACGATATCAGCACCGATTAACTCATCGCCTTTTAAATTCAAATCTACTTTATTTCCAGCCTTAATCAAAGCAGCACCGCCGCCTATCACGATGCCCTCTTCTACTGCTGCTTTAGTAGCGTTTAGAGCGTCATCTACTCTATCTTTTTTCTCTTTCATTTCAGTTTCAGTAGCGGCTCCGACTTTGATAACTGCTACACCACCGCTTAATTTAGCCAATCTTTCTTGAAGTTTTTCTTTGTCATAGTCGCTTGTAGTTTCAGCTATTTGAGCTTTGATTTGGCTGATTCTAGCATCTATCGCCTCTTTTGAGCCGGCGCCATTTACGATTGTAGTGTTGTCTTTGTCGATTACTACTCTATCAGCTTGACCTAGATCATTTATACTAGCACTCTCCAAAGTTCTACCTAGCTCTTCGCTAATTACTTCGCCACCTGTTAAAATAGCGATATCTTCTAGCATAGCTTTTCTTCTATCACCAAAGCCAGGGGCTTTAACTGCTGAGATATTTAGCACGCCACGAAGTTTATTGACAACTAAAGTTGCTAAAGCCTCACCCTCTATATCTTCGGCGATGATTAGTAGAGGTTTGCCTGTTTTTTGGATTTGCTCTAAAACTGGTAAAAGATCTTTTAAATTTGATATTTTTTTATCAAATAATAGTATAAATGGGCTGCTTAGCTCAACTTGCATTTTCTCTGCATTTGTGATGAAATATGGGCTTAGATAGCCTCTATCAAACTGCATACCCTCAACTACATTTAACTCATCATTGATTGATTTAGCCTCTTCAACTGTGATAACTCCATCTTTACCTACTTTTTCCATAGCTTCAGCTATTAGATCACCAACGCTTGTGTCGCTATTAGCTGAGATTGTAGCTACTTGGGCGATCTCTTTTTTGCCTTCTACTTTTTTAGATGCGTTTTTAAGCTCGTTTATCACCGCAGTAGCGAATTTATCCATACCTCTTTTTACTTCGATTGGATTTGCTCCAGCTGTGATATTTCTTAAACCTTCTTTAAATATAGCATGAGCCAAAACAGTAGCTGTAGTAGTGCCATCGCCGGCTTCATCGTTGGTTTTGCTAGCTACTTCTCTTACTAGGCCTGCGCCCATATTTTCTATAGTATCAGCTAGTTCAATCTCTTTAGCCACGCTAACGCCATCTTTTGTTATTGTTGGCGCACCAAAACTTTTTTGTAAAAGCACATTGCGGCCTCTTGGACCCATTGTTACTTTAACCGCATCGCTTAATTTTTTAACGCCATTATATAATCTATTTCTAGCATCATCTGCAAATATAATCTCTTTTGCCATTTTCTATCCTTTTTATTATTTTATGATACCTAAGATATCATCTGTATTTAATACTAAATATTTTTTGTTATCAAGCGTAATTTCGCTACCGCTATATTTCGCAAATACAACTCTATCGCCTTGGCTAATTCCTTCTACTTCTTTGCTAACAGCGATAACTTTGCCTTCGCTTGGTTTTTCTTTGGACGCATTATCTGGGATGATAATACCTGAAGCTGTAGTTTTAAGCTCCTCCTCTCTTTCTATAAGCACACGCTTACCTAATGGTAAAAAATTCATTTTGATCCTTTCATGTAATCTGATTTAAAAATTAGCACTCTATATATTTGAGTGATGAAAATATATCATAATTTTATATATATGTCAATAAATTTTGAGCAAATTTAAATAGAATTTATCAAAAACATTTAGTCTAAGCCACTAAAGTTTAAATTAATTTCGCATAAAAATAGATTTGTGATTTTGATTTTATTAAATTAAATTTTAGTATAATAAACAAAAATTTATAAGGAATTTAAATGAGAGTTGTATATTGGATTTTAGGTATTTTGGTGGTGGTTTTAGCTACTATTTATACACTGCTTTTTAGCAGTGTTGGAAATAGTATTTTAAAGCCATATATAGAAAAAATCGCTTCTGAAAAAAGTGGAATGGATATTAGACTTGACGAATTTAAGCTTGGTATTAGCAATCTTGATATAACTGCTAGTGTCAATAACGCCTTAAAAGCTAGAGTTTATGGGAATTATAGCCTATTTAGTCAAGCACTTGACCTTAATTATACCACAGCTACAAGCGATTTGAGCAACCTTGGAATAGCTATAAAAGATGATATTAACCTAAAAGGTAAGGTCATTGGTAAACTTAGCAACTTCATCGCCGATGGTAGCGGCAAGATTGTTGGATCAAATTTACGTTTTGCAGCTAGAATCAAGGACTTTGCTCCACTTGAGATAAAGCTAGATGCTAAATCATTAAATTTAGCTCAAATCACAGCTATTGCTCTAGGCAAACCATACATAACAGGCAATATGAATATCCAAGCTGATATCACTAGCAAGGACACACTATATAGTGGAACAGCTAGCCTAAATATACCAAAAGCTATAACAAATAATGAGTTAATTGCAACTGATTATGGAATTAATTTACCAAATAATTTTACTATAAAGGCTGATTCAAATCTAAATCTAGAAGGTCGCACAGCTAAAGCTAAAAGTATAATTACCACACCAATTGCCGTTGCAGCAGCTCTAAATTCTATATACAATATAGATGAAAATGTATTAAATAGTGATCTGAATTTAAATATCCCAAACTTAGCCAAGCTAGAACCAATAATTGGCCAAAAACTAAGCGGAGAAATTACAGCCAAAGCCAATACAAAAATATCTAATGGAAATTTAGAGTTTTTAGATACTGATATAAACGGATTAGGTGGGGTTATAACTGCTAAAATGGCAGATAATAAAATAAACGCTGATATTAAAAAAATAAAACTAAACGAGCTTTTAAAGCTAGTTTCAATGCCAGCAATTTTAAATGGCAATATTAATGGGGCTGCTTTAATTACCGCACTAAATGATCCAAACAAAAGAGCTGGAAATGTAAGTATAAATATAAATGGTGGAATAATTAATGCTAATGAATTAAATAAAATGATAGGTGCAAGCCTACCTAAAAATGTAAGCTTTAATTCAGATATTCAAGCCGCACTAAAAGGTGATAATGCAGAACTTAAAGCAAATTTAATATCTGAGATTTTAAACCTAAACAATCTAGATGCTAGCTACAATCTAGCCCAAAATACTGCCAAAGCAAATGCCCAAGCACTAGTACCAGATTTAGCTAAGTTTGGCAATATCTCAGGCACAAAACTATCTGGCCAAATCGCTCTAAATGCAGATATAGATGCCAATTTAAATAATCAAAAATCACCACTAAAAAGCGCCAATGTAGATATTAAAGCAATGGATGGCATAATCACAGCAAATCTTGATAATGGAAAACTAAAGGCTAAAATTCAAAATATCCTAGTTCAAAATATATTCTTGATGATTGGACAAAAACCACTTTTAAATGGTGAACTAAATGGTGAACTAAATTTAGATAGCATTGATATAGCAAATCTAAATGGAAAAGGCGATATAAAACTTGAAAATGGTGTATTAAATGCAGCTAATTTAAAAGAACTAACTAATAAAGAATTTCCACAAAATACAACACTAAACGCACATATCAAACCAACATTTACCAACTCAACCGTGCATTTTGCCTCCATAATTAATTCAAATTTAGCTACAATAAATAAATTTGATGGAAGCTATGATATTAATAAAAATAGCCTAGAAGCACTATATAGCGCAGATATACCAAGCCTTGCAAAACTTGAGTTTTTAACTGGAATGAAGTTAAATGGCGCACTAAATCCAAGCGGAAAAATATCAATCAATGAGAGTGTAAACGCCACATTAAATAGCGATTTTATAGGCTCAAAACTAAAAATTGATATCAAAGATAATAAAGCAAATTTAAATCTATCAACATTTGAGATTGCAAAATTGCTTGAATTTTTAGATTTTATGCCATTTTACGAGGGTCAAGCTACGCTAAATGCTAACTATAATCTAGATAGCGCCAAAGGAGATTTTAATGCCGATATAGCCAAAGGTCAATTAGCAAGAAGTGGGTTAACTACGCTAATAAGCACAGCAATTCAAAAAGATATCACAAAAGAAGTATTTAAAGATGGCTATTTAAAAGGAACAATTGATCTAAATTTAATAAATTTTATAACTCAGCTTAACTCGCAAAAGGCAAATATCAGTATAGCTAATGGTAGTTTAGATACTGCTACAAAAGCTATCAATATTCCAATAACAGCCAATATAGAAAAAACAGATATCGATATAAAGATAACTGGCACAAGCGATGAACCAAAATATTCTATCAGCTCAAACTATATCAAAGAGAAAATAAATGAAGAAATTAGCAAAGGAATAGATAAACTTTTTGACAACGATAAGGAAAAAAGTCAAGGCGCTAAAGAGCTGATAAATGGCTTGCAAAATCTATTTAATTAAAATCATTAATTTGAGACTTAAATACAAGTCTCAAATTAATACTAAATTTTAAATCAAATCCTTTCTAGCTTGCCCAATAGCATTAAGCAAATAATCCACATCATCTAAACTATGAGACCAATGCAAACTCACACGCAACCAGCCTGGCTTAAAGCTTAAAGGTTCATCATCTTTTAATCCCAATAAATCATGACCATATGGCCCAGCACATGAACATCCAGCACGACTTTGAATTCCAAATTTTTTACTTAAAACCCGAGCTAAATCAAAAGGTGAAATACCTTTAATATTAAAAGCAAAAATAGCTAGCCTTTCTAAATTTTTAGGCACATAATCTATCACACCTTTTATATTAGAAAGCCCTAGCTCAAATTTATCCATAAGCAAAGTCTTTTGCTCATTTATAAACTCTAAACCAACCCTATTTCTAAGCTCAAATGCTAAATATGCTCTAACTAACTGAGTGATCGCTGGGGTTCCAGCATCTTCAATTTTCTCTATATCTTCTAGATAATGAATACTTTTTTTACTGACATAGCCTACTGTTCCACCAGCTGAAAATGTCGGTAAATTTGAGCTAAATAGCGACTTTCTAATTGCTAAAATACCACAACTCCCAACACCGCCAAGCAGCTTATGTGGCGAGATAAATATCGCATCGCAAAGCGAGCTATCTACATTTTCATAAGCAATAAGGCTTGAGGCATCTACAGCAATTATAGCGCCATATCGCTTAGCAGCTGCATTTAGCATAGCCAAATTTGTCTTTATACCAGTTACATTTGAAGCAGCACTTATGCTAATTATGATTTTTCTATTGGCATTGATTTTTAAAATTTTATCAAGCTCACCCCAGTGAAGTCCACCATCTCTAGCCAATGGAATACGAACTACCTCACACATCCCAGTTCTATAACTAATCTCATTGCTATGATGTTCATAAGGTCCTACAATTACAAGCGGTAAAGATTTTTTAATAGTATCAAAATCAATATTTAAAGCCATTTTAGTTGCTGGTGGGATATAAATTCCCATTATCTCTTGAAATTTTTTAATCGCAGCACTACTACCTTGCCCACATGGTAAAAGCAAAAAATCACTTTGTAATCTTAGTAATCTTTTTATTCCAGTACGTGCATTTTCATAGTAGTTTGTAGTAATATTAGAACATTCGCTGCACTCGCTATGTGTATTAGCATAGGTTTGAAGCATTCGCCTAATTTCATCTTCAATTGGTATATACCCAAGCCCACTAGCTGTCCAGTCAAAATAATAAATCCCATCTTTTAATATGATATTTTGGCGAATTTTATCGATATTCAATGGCTTTTTCCTAGATTTTTTATCTTATTATACTAAATTTTTACCAAATATAAATTTATACTACATTTTTAGCTTTAAAATCTGCTAGTCGTTTTTTAGCTCGTTGAGTTATTAACTCGTCCATGTCATAGTATTCAAATGTAGCTCCATGCTGCATTGTTCCATCTAAAATATCACCAGCTTGACGGTTTTTTAAATCAATTTTAGCTACAACAAATCCATCAAGCGTCTGAGCAAATTCATTTAATCTACTTGGAATACTTGCAAGCTTAGTATATAAATAACACCAACCTCGCCCACCATTTCTACCAACCCTACCACGCAGCTGATGAAGTGAAGCAAGTCCTAGCTTTTCAGGACCTACAATTACGATAGTTGAAAGCCGTGGAAGAGAGATCCCAACCTCAACAATAGTCGTAGCTAATAAAATATTTCCATCATTTGCAAACTGTTCTAAGATATCATCTTTTTGCTTATCTTTACCATGTGTTACATAGACTTTTTGAAATTTATTTAACCAAAATGGCGCAGCTACACTTAGACTTTGATAATTGCTTACCTCGCTCTCTTCTACTAGCGGATAAACAATGATCGTCTGTTTATTTTGTGAAATTTGCTCTTTGATATGTTCTAAAAGTGCGCCAAATCCACTATTTTGAATAATATGTGTGCTAATTTGCTTAGCAAATGGAATCTCTTTTAAAAAGCTAAAGCTTACTAATTCAGACTCAATGAGTGAAAGCGTTCTAGGAATTGGTGTGGCGCTAAACTGTAAAAAATGCGCCCTTAAGCTCTCATCGCGCGTTAATTCATCTATTTTTTGTCTTTGAATAGAACCAAATCTATGCTGCTCATCAATCATTATAAGAGTACTTTTTGGAAGTTCTTGATATAGTAAAGCATGAGTACCAATGATCAAATCTGCGTCATTTAAATTTACATTTTTTGCCCCCTTTTGTAGATATTTTACTCTCACAAAATCAGGCAAAAGCCTCATAGCCTCGCTATAAAGCTGTGTGGCTAAAATAGTTGTAGGCGCCATCAAAATCGAGCGGTTTGGATAATTAAGTAGTGCTGCGCCCAAGATTACCAAAGTCTTACCGCTTCCTACATCACCCATTACTACACGCTTTGCTGCTATACTTTTACCTAAATCTTCCTTAATATCTTCTAATGCTTTTATCTGATCGCTTGTAGGAATGAAAGGCAATGAGCTAAGCCAATGTGTGATATTATAGGGCTTAATAGCAGTGGCCTTAAAAAGTACCTTTTTAGCACTAAGCTTTTTTAGATAATTATAAATTTCAATAAATTTAAGTGTATCTAGCTGTTTATTATTTAAATTCATAACCGAATTTAAAGCCTCATCGCTAAGTTCATGTAAGGCTAAAATTTGCCTAGCCTCATCACCATTTAATCCTTGAGATTTTAAGGATTCTAAATTTATATATTTTTTGATTAAATTTTGAATTTGGTTGTCTTTTAATGCTCTTTTATAATGTGGAATAATCTGGCCAACTTTTGTAATAATTTTAGGATTACTAAACTGCCAAAGCCCATTATATAATACGGATTTACCATGGATATAGAGTCTTTTGCCACGCTTAAAAGAGGCGTAATGCCATGGCCTAGCATTAAATATCACAATAGAAACATCACACTCCCATGAGATACAATAGGCCAAAATACTAAGCATCGTAGGACGAGTTATAGATGATTTAATCTCAATTTCTACACTATTTTCACCGATACTTGGCTCATTTTTAACACGCAAATCATCAAAGCTTTTAGGCAAAATCAAAGCTAGATCAAGTAAACTTGCGATACCTAGCTCTTTTAACTCCTTGTACTCCACTATTTTGGCTCGCTATATAGACAACTATACAAGCACGCAATACTAAGCCAATTAAGCTCTTCAAGGCTAGCTATAAACTCGTTTAACTCCTTTTGCTTTAGTGATTTAATACGCTCTAAATTTAGATCAAATTCGCCCAAATCATAGCCTTGATAATACTCTTTTTGAGCTATTGCAAGACGCTTAAACATCGTCTCTTTTCTAAGTGGCTCACTACCAAGCAAGAAATTTCTAGCTGCATTTAACTCTTTTTGAGTTACACCCTTTTTGACAAATTTGGCAATCTGACTTTTTATTAGATGTATAGCTTTATCTTTGTTCTCATTTTTAGTCTGCAAATATCCACTCATTGAATTATAGCTAAGATTTAAATTAGCCGAACAATATACGCTATATGCTAGTCCTCGCTTTACACGAATCTCTTCCATAAGCCTAGATCCAAATCCACTACTACCTAGAATAAACATTGCTACACTCAGCTTATATCTATCTTCTAAAGCAAATTTAAGCGGTGAGCCAAAATATATATAAGCCTGCTGGCTTGGTCTAGAAATTATCTCTTCTCTTTGTTCAATACTAACTTCTACAGGACTTAACTCTCTAACCTCTCCAACTTTTAATACATCAGCTAATCTATCAAATTTAACTCTCTCAAGCGCTATATCACCGCCTAAAACTATAAACATATTTTCTAAATTTAAACTATTTTCTATAAACTCTTTAATATCGCCAAGCTCAATTTGAGCGATACTTTCAGGTGTGCCGATACTAGGCGCAGCTAAGCGTGAGTTTGGATATAAAATTGCTTTTAATGCATTGCTTGCTTGATAATCAAAATCACTGTTATTTGAAGCAATTATGCCAAGTGTCTGGGTTTTTAGTTTTTTTAGGATATTTTTATCATAATTTGGCTGAGCTAGTAATTCTAACAGCATATCAAAACCATATTCAAAATGTTCACTTAAACACTCTAAGCTAATTTCAAAAGTCTCATATCCAGCGCTAGCACTAAGTAAAATCGCACGCATATCAAGCGCCCTATTAAACTCATTACTACCTAGTCTTTTACTACCTTCACTTAGCAATTCAGCAGCCATTGTAGCTATGCCATGTTTTTTTTCATTGCAACTTCCAGCCACCTTAAAGACAAGTTTAATTCCAACAAGTGGCAATTCGCTACTATGTTCATAGATTAGAGCAATATCACTATTAGCGATTTTTAAATTTAATCTTTCCACTATTTTACCTCATTTAGATAGTATTTTATTTGCTCTTTTCTTAAAATTCTTATATAATTTGTACTACCAATTTTGCCAGCTGGATAGCCTGCTGTAAGCGTATAGGTGGCTTCATCGCTTATTAAATTTGCATCTTTTAATCCTTTTATGGTGTTGGCTAAAAGCAGATTTAACTGATTTTGTGGCACAACTAAACTTGGAGTTACACCCCAAACAATAGTCAAACTTCTAGCCACGCTCTCATCATGAGTTACAGCAATTATTGGCATAGTTGGACGATTACGAGCCATCTTAATAGCGCTTGAACCACTACTAGTAATTGAAATAATAGCATTTGCACCTATTCTTTGAGCCAAATGCGAACTAGCACTTGCTACCATATCAGTTTCATCAGCAAATTCAAACTCATCAAATTTGCCATATGGATATATAAGCTCACTTTGGACTATTGTTGCACTCATAGCTTTTACTACTGCGGCTGGATTTATTCCTACAGCGCTCTCTTCGCTTAGCATAACAGCATCAGTCCCATCTAATACAGCGTTTGCTACATCGCTTATTTCAGCTCTTGTTGCACTTTGACTCTTTGCCATTGAGAGCATCATTTGTGTAGCAGTAATTACTGGGCGGTTTGCGGCATTAGCCTTTTTAATAATTAGCTTTTGAATGGTTGGAACTTTATAGTATGGCACCTCAATACCAAGATCTCCACGAGCAACCATAATTCCATCACTAGCTTCTATTATGCTATCAATATTTTCTACTGCATCGAATTTCTCTATTTTAGCAAATACCTTAGCACTTGAGCTAAACTCTTTTAATATAGCTTTAGCATTTATAATATCATTTGCATTTTGCACAAAACTGATAGCAACAAAATCTACTCCATTTTGCGCTCCAAATAACATATCAGCTCTATCTTTTTGAGTAATAACATCGATATTTAGTTTAGTATTTGGGAAATTTACCCCTTTATTTGAGCTTAGTATGCCATCATTTTCTATTACAGTTTCAATCATATCTGGCAGACATTTTACTACCTTAGCCTTTATCATTCCATCATATAAATATATATATTCACCCTCTTTTAACAAGGATAAAATTTGAGGCTGATTTATGCTAAGTTCATAAATTTCTCCATTTTTGCGGCCAATTATACTCTCTTTTAATACATTTAATCTATCACCTGCTTTTAACTCAAATGGTTCATTTAATGTACCAATTCTAATTTTTGGTCCGCAGATATCTTGAAGTATTCCAACCCTGATTCCTAAGGCATTTGAAGCCTCTTTTATCTTAGTAATTGTAGATTGATGATATTCATGTGTTCCATGTGAGAAGTTTAGTCTAAATACATTTACTCCCTCTATAATTAAAGATTTAATAACCTCAATAGAATCACTAGATGGGCCAATTGTTGCTACGATTTTTGTTTTTTTCATATTTACTCCTAAGTTTTGGTAATTATACCAAATTTAAGGATAAATGATGAGAATTTTGGCAGAATTTAGGCGGATTTCTCCGCCTGATATTAGTCAAATAGCTCTTCGTTTAGCTTAGCTTCGTTGAAGTTCCTACCTAGATATTCACAAACTTCACGAACATCCCTTAATGCATTGCCAAGACAGCTAGTAGCCCCTGGACTTGGTGTCATATTAAAAATTATACCAGTTTTTGGATTAATACTTGCCTCACCTAGCATTAGCTTTTTCTCAGTTTTATTTAAAACTTGTGGGCGAACGCCGCCAAAACCTTTAGCATAATAGATATCATTTGTAGTTAGGCTTGGGACAATTTTTCTAGCATCTTTTACAAATAGCTTTTTATTAAGATATGGTACTTCAAATAAGAAATTACGTAAGATATAGTTGCGAATTTCACTATCTTTAAATAGATCAAACAAGATACCGGCAATAGCTGTGTCAAAATTTAAAGTCTTACAAAAGTCAAGGAAGCTACCCCAATTCTCATGATATCTCTCAAGTTTAGGCAATGCAAGTGCTGTTGGTCCAAATCTTGTACAACCATCAGCTAAGATATCAGGGTCACCATGAAGCGCAGCAAATGGAAGTTTTGGATTTTGTACCATATAAACTTTACCATTTAGAAGTTTTTGCTTAGTTAAATAAAAGCTACCAGCTACTGGCAAGCAACCAAAGTCTAGACCATAGCCCATTTTATGTGCTAAATATAATGAATGAGCACCTGCATTTACTACAACAAAATCAGCACTAATTGATAAGCCATTTGCGGTTTGGATATAGTATTTATCACCATTGCGGTAAATTTCATCTACTCTTGAATTTAAATATACATCGCATTCGCTTTTATCTTTTTTAGCATTTTCTATAAATGTAGTTGTAAATGCACCATAATCAACTGTAGTATATTCTCCACTTTTTACACCCATACCAACTACATTTTCAGCTCTATGAGTGCCATCACTATTTAAAATAATTTTTGGCTCAATTTTAGCTAATTCAGCCTTATCATAAAACTCTAAATATGGATAAAGCTCTTTAAATTCCTCATATCTATTTTTAATATAATCTACCTCGACATCGCCTACGCCAATTGCCATTTTTTGACCATCAAACATATATTTACCTTGATAGCCGTGCTGCAAACCGTATTTTACTACCATTCTAGCAGTTTTGCTTACCTTTTGAGCTTTTTCAAATGTATAGTTTGTCTCTATATCACCACAATGTACAGTCTGAGAATTAGCTGTTCCTTTTGAATTTAACGTAGCAAGACCGCCGTACTTTTCTACCAATGCAATATTTTTAACATCTGTATATCTTGCTAATTCATATAGTAGCGCACCACCACTGATACCACCACCGACTATCACCACCTCGTAGTGTTTTTCTTTCATCCTTAACTCCTAAGACAATTTTTGAATTCTGTAGTATATATTAATAAAACTTAAAGATAACAAAATAAAAATAGTAAATTACAATATTTATAAATTTATCAGTTTATATGTTACAAATTTACTCTAATAAATATTAAATTTTTCTTTTATTATCTCTTTATCAAATCCGCTAGCAATACAAAGCATTAAAAGCACTCTAGCCTTTTGTGCATTAAGCGAATCACTAAGGATAAAATTTAACTTATTAAAATCTAACTCATCTCCACTAATTATGCCACTATTTGTACGGCTTGAGATTACTACTATCGCTCCTTTAGAATTTGCAAATTTCAGCGCATGAAGCATATTTGGACTTAGGTTGCCATTGCCAAGAGCTGCGCAGATTATACCCTTTGCACCTAAATTTAAAGCGCTATAGACAGCCTCACCGCTAGCCCCTGCGTAATCATAGACTATCTCTACGCATGGCAAATTTTGTAAGCTTGATAGATCTTTACAAAATTTAGCACTAAACTCGCTTTGCATCGTATGGCGTCTAAGACTTTTGGTATAAAATACCGCCTTGCCATAATGTACAATTCCGCATTTACCGCAATTTGGTGAAGCAAAGGCATTTAATGCTGTTGTATTTGTTTTTATAATCTCACGAGCTAGGTGAATCTCATCATTTATCACCACCAGCACACCCATATTAGCACTATTTTTACAAGCTGCAACACTTATAGCATTATATAAATTCATCGCTCCATCGCTACTTAAGGAGTTTGCACTTCGCATAGCTGCAGTTATTACTACTGGTTTTTGGCTTTTTATTGTTAAAGTTAAAAAATACCCGCTCTCTTCAAGCGTATCAGTTCCATGAGTTATAACTAACGCATCTATTTTATCATTAGCCAATAACTCATTTGCCCTATGTGAGAGTTTAAGCCAAATTTTTTCATTCATATCTTGAGAACCGATATTACAAATCTGCTCTGCACTAATATCGGCTATACTTTTTAACTCATTAAATTCGCTTAAAATCTCATTAATACCAAATTTGGCACTCTCATATACTGAATTTATCGGCCCAGTACTAGCACCAGCGATTGTTCCACCAGTAGCTAAGATTGCTATCTTTTTCACTGCGTATCTATCTCATCATAGCTTTGAGTATATGGCAAGGTTTTTGAAGTTTTTGCCCCAAGCTTTTTGAGCATTTCAAATTTACTTATTAAATTTCCACGCCCTTGATAAAGCGTAATTTTACCATCTTCAATAACCTTACTCATAGCAATTATTTGATTTTCTAATCTCTCATAATTTTTAATAAATACGTCAAATTTATCATATATTTTTCCAGCTTCAGCAAAGATTTTCATTGCATTTTCATCGCTTTTTAAATTTCGCCAACATATATAGACGGTTTTTAGCGCCATAAGAAGTGTAAGTGGAGTAGTTATAAATACACCTTTTTCATAGGCATATTCATATAAGCTACTATCAGCACCAAGTCCTACAAACAGCATATTATCATTAGGAATAAACATAAATACATACTCATAATTTTTACTATCTAAAAATGTGTAATTTTTAGAACTTAAATTATCAATATGATTTTTTATATCCTTTGCTAATGCTTTAGCATAAGCCTCCTTGGTGCTATCATCTGTAGCATTATGGTATTCATTATAATTAACCAATGAGCATTTAGCGTCTATTATCGCATGCTTGCTTTCATCAAATTTCACTACCACATCTAGATATTTTTGATTTCCATTTTCATCTTTGCAAGCTACTTGCCTATCATAGTTTTGACCCAAAATCAACCCACTACTTTGTAATACACTATCAAGCTGAATTTCTCCCCAGTTACCAAGTAGTTTTTTATTACTCTTTAATGCATCGGCTAAATTTTGCGCTTGCGTCATTACCCCTTTTGTTTCACTTTTTAAATTTTCAAAATTTACTTTGAAGGCGCTATTTATCTCTATATTTGACTTTTGATATTTACTTATCTCATCTTTTAAAGGAGTGATTAAACTCTCTAAAATCTTAGCTGAACTCTCAGTCATCTCTTTGCTACTTAAATTTAGCAAATTCTCGCTCATCTGTTTAGTTTTTAGATCAAAATACTCCCTAGTTTTATTATCTAACTCATCTTGACGAGCCTTTAGTTGAGCATTTGTCTCATTTGCATTTTCTAATTTTGTTGTTAATTCTGTAATCTTTTGTATATTTTGTATATTTTTCTCTTGAAGCTCTTTATTTTCATCTTTTGCGCTATTTAACTCTTGCTCTTTTATATTTAAATTTGCATTTAAATCACTCAATCTTTGACCTAAAGCACTTAATTGACCGCTCTTTTTAAATAGCATAAATCCCAACCAAAAGCTTGCGCTAACAATTACTGCAATCACTCCACTTAAAATCTCAACCATCGTATTCTCCATATAAGAAAAAACCTAAGCCTTTTCTTATTAAATTTAGATTTTTTTAAGGAATTCGCATTTTAGAACTACTGTCCCAACGCCATTTATTTTGCACTCTACCTCACCATCCTTGCTAGTTAGCTTGATATTTTTAATTGTTGTGCCACGTTTAATAGTACTGCTTGCGCCTTTGACTTTTAAATCTTTAATAACTGTAACACTATCGCCTGCGTTTAACTCTGTACCATTTGAATCTTTTGCCATATTCTCTCCCTTAGTTGAATTAAGAACAAATTATAGCTAGTTAATGCTTAAATTTCGCAACCTAAAAATGATAAATTTGGATATAAAATTTATCTTAAATTTAATAAATTTAGTAAATTTATGATACAATCTAGCCATTTTTTTAAATAGGATAGAATCTATGGATATTAGAAAAGAGTATTTAGAGTTTTTTAAAAGCAAAGGACACGAAGTAGTTGCTTCTTCAGCCTTGGTTCCTGATGATGCAACCTTGCTTTTTACAAACGCTGGAATGGTTCCATTTAAGAGTATATTTACTGGGGATGTACCACGCCCTAATCCACCAATTCGTACTAGTTGTCAAACTTGTATTAGAGCTGGAGGCAAACACAACGATTTAGATAATGTAGGCTATACAGCCAGACATCATACATTTTTTGAAATGTTAGGAAATTTTAGCTTTGGTGAATATTTTAAAACTGAAGCAATTGCCTATGCATGGGAGTTTGTAACTGAAATTTTAAAACTACCAAAAGATAGATTATATGTAACTGTACATGAAAACGATGATGAGGCTTATGAAATTTGGCAAAAACATATAGAGAAAGAGAGAATTTATAAATTTGGTGATAAGGATAACTTCTGGGCAATGGGGGATACTGGACCTTGTGGGCCATGTAGCGAGATATTTTATGACCAAGGCGCTGAACACTTTAATAGTGATGAAGATTATATGGGTGGCGATGGTGATAGATTTTTAGAAATTTGGAATCTTGTATTTATGCAGTTTGAAAGAAGTAGCGATGGAACTATGACTCCTTTGCCAAAACCTAGCATCGATACTGGAATGGGGCTTGAGAGAGTTACAGCTATTAAAGAGGGCAAATTTAGCAACTATGATAGTTCACTATTTATGCCACTTATCAACGAAGTAGCCAAAATTGCAAATGTAGCTTATGAATATGAAAGTGGTGCAAGCTTTAGAGTTATTAGCGATCATATCAGATCGGTTGTATTTTTGCTAGCTCAAGGCGTAAATTTTGATAAAGAAGGTCGTGGATATGTCTTAAGAAGAATTCTAAGACGAGCCCTAAGGCATGGATATCTTCTTGGCATAAAAGAGCCATTTATGTATAGACTTGTAGATAAAGTAGTAGAATTAATGGGTGGTCACTATGAATATCTAAACGAGAAAAAAGAGTATGTAAAAGAGCTAATTAAGCTTGAAGAAGAGAGATTTTTAGCTACTATTGCTGCTGGATTAGATCTATTTAATGAAGAACTTGCTAAAACTAAAGATATTTTTAGTGGCGAAGTAGCGTTTAAGCTTTATGATACTTATGGTTTTCCGCTAGATCTAACTGCAGATATGTTAAGAGAAAAAGGCTTAAGTGTAGATGCCACTAAATTTGATACTTTAATGAGTGAACAAAAAGCAAGAGCAAAAGCTAGCTGGAAAGGGAGTGGCGATGCGGCTAAGGAGAGTGGGGATTTTAAAGAACTACTTGAAAAATTTGGCAAAAATGAATTTATCGGATATGACAGCTTAAGCTCAACTAGCCGTGTTCTAGCTCTGCTTAATAACGAATTTAAAATCACCAATAAATTAAGCACTGGCGAGAGCGGATATATAATGCTTGATAAAACTCCATTTTATGCTCAAAGCGGTGGACAATGTGGAGATAGTGGCAAAATAAATGATAACAAAGTTTTAGATACTAAAAAATATTTTGAACTAAATTTAAGCCAAATTCAAGTAAGTTCTACTATTAGCGTAGGTGACGAAGTAGAGTGCAAAGTAAGCCCAAATAGATTAGAAATCCGTCGTCACCACTCAGCCACACACCTACTTCACGCAGCACTTAGAAGCGTTTTAGGCTCACATATATCTCAAGCTGGAAGTAGCGTAGAGGCTGATAAATTAAGATTTGACTTTAGTCATCCAAAACCTGTAAGTAGCGATGAGTTAGCCCAAATTGAAAAATTTGTAAATGACCAAATCCAAGCAGGCGCTAAAGCAAAAGTAGAAATAATGGATATAAACTCAGCTAAAAATAGTGGAGCTATAGCACTCTTTGGTGAAAAATATGGCGATGAAGTGCGTGTTTTAACTTTGGGCTGTTCTAAGGAGCTATGTGGTGGCACTCATGTTGAAAATATCAATGAAATAGGTAGTTTTTTTATTACCAAAGAGAGCGGTGTAAGTGCTGGAGTTAGGCGTATTGAGGCGGTTTGTTCTCGTGCTGCACTAAACTACGCAAATGAGCTAAGAAACGAGCTTGAAGAGATTAAAGCTAGTTTAAAAGGCGCTAGTCCAATTGCTGCTATTGCTAAGTTAAAAGATGAGATAAAATCTCTTCAAAATGAGATAAAAAATGCCACTTCATCAGTAGAGCTAAGCTCTAAGCTTATAAATGGCATTAATGTAGTTGTTGATGAATTTAATGGTGATATCAAGGCAAAAATTGATGAAATAAAAAATAAATTTGATAGTGTTGTAATATTTTTAGCTAGTGCCAAAGATGGCAAGGTAATGCTAGCAGCTGGATCTAAAAATTGCAATATAAAAGCTGGAGAATTAGTAAAAGCAATTGCCCCAATTGTAGGCGGAGGCGGAGGCGGAAGAGATGACTTTGCCACTGCTGGAGGCAAAGATATAAACAAAATATCAAATGCCTTAGAAGAAGCTAACAAATTAATTAAGAGTAAACTTTGAACGCTTTAAATAGTTCATTTGCTAGACTTGACCAGATTGCGCCATTTATGCATATTAGTGTTGCAGCGCTTTTTATTGCTTTACAAATTACGGTAGTAGTTTGTGGTCATTACTGCTTTAAGGATATTGAGCAAAATCCACATCGCTATAAGCTAATTTTAAAGGAATTTAATAAATTTCTTTTTAGCGCCTTAGCGATAGTGGCATTTTTAGGCTTTGGCGGAATGTTTATGTCTTATGGAGAACGATTTCCAATTGGCGATCCAATGGTCGAAGCAATTGTTAAAACTAAGCTAGCAATTTTAGCATTTATTGGGGCAAATTTAGCGTATATTTGGTATAAATTTCGTCAAGCCAAAGAGGCGTTTTTAAAAGATGATATGCTTATGAGTCATGAAAATTTAGTTTTGATAATATATTATTTTACCCCTTTAAATATCGTTTTATCATTTATTAATATCTATCTTGGTGTTACTTTTAGAGGATTTTTATGATAGTTTTAGCATCTAGCTCAGCCAGTAGAGCGATGATTTTGCGTGAATATGGTGTTGAGTTTATTCAAGTTAGCCTAGATTATAATGAAGAATTTGACACAAATTTACCACCAGCAAAATATGCTATGAGTATCGTAAATAACAAAGCCAAGCAATTTTTTGATAAATTTAAAAACCAGTATGAGCGTGTTCTTTTTGCTGATAGTAGCGTAACAGCTTGCGGAAAAATTCTTGGTAAGGCCACAGATGAAGCGCACGCTAGATATATGCTAGAGTTGCAAAGCGGAAATTTGACTAGCGTCTATACTGCTATGAAGTTTATTAGCCCAAATATCTCTATTGATATGCTAAGTATTGCAAGCTATAAATTTGCTAAATTTAATTCATCTCATTTAGATGAATACATAGCTAGTGGATTATGGAAAGATAAAGCTGGAGCGATGATGATAGAAGGATTTAATAAAATATATATAGAACAAGAAAGCGGCAACAAACCCACAGCCATGGGGCTAGATATTATAAATTTAAAGGCATTTTTATGAAATATATTTTCAACCTAATTATAATTTTAGCATTAGCTAGCGTGGCTGGAATTATATATTTTTACTCTCAAATTAAGATTGATATATCTAAAATTGTAGATTACAATCCAAAATTAACGACTCATATTTATGATAAAAATGGTGATTTAGTAGCCTATATTTTTGATGAAGAAAATAGACAATACGCTAAATTTAGCGAAATTTCGCCACGCATTATAGAAGCACTCATTGCTATAGAAGATACAGCATTTTTTGAACATGGCGGGATAAATTATGAAGCGATTTTTAGAGCAGCAATTAAAGATATTCAAGCAATGTCTTTAGTTGAAGGAGCCTCAACTCTAACTCAACAACTAGTCAAAAATATGCTCTTAACACGTGAGAAAAAATTTACTCGTAAACTAAAAGAGCTAGTAATCTCTTACGAAGTTGAGTACACTCTAACTAAAGAACAGATAATTGAGCGATATTTAAACCAGGTATATTTTGGTCACGGATATTATGGGATTAAGACTGCTGCGCTTGGATATTTTAAAAAAAATCTTGATGAACTAAGCTTAAAAGAGATATCTATGCTAGTGGGCCTACCAAAAGCACCTAGCAGCTATGATCCTACAAGACATTTAGATCTATCTCTCTCAAGAGCAAATAATGTACTGCTAAGAATGCACAATATCGGCTGGATAACCACCAAAGAGTATCAAGCTGCTATAAAAGAGACGCCAAAAATTTATGATCAAACCCTAACCCAAAACAAAGCTCCATATCTAGTAGATGAGACTATAAAGCAGCTAGCCCCTCTATATCCTGATATACGATATGGTGGATATAAAATCACTTTAAATGCTGATTTAAAAGTACAAGAGATAGCACAAAATGCACTTAAATTTGGCTATAACGAAATCCTAAAACGCAATAAAGACGCAAATACCACAGTATTAAATGGCGCAATGATCGTCACCAATCCTACTAATGGAGATATACTAGCTTTAGTAGGCGGTGTAGATTATGCCAAAAGCAACTTTAACCGTGCTACACAAAGCTCTCGCCAGCCTGGTTCTAGTTTTAAACCATTTATATATCAAATTGCTTTAAACCAAGGATTATCCCCACAAAGCAAAATAGCTGATATATCTAGAATTTATGAAGGAGTAAATAAAAATAACAAAGAAGATCAAGACTGGAAGCCTAAAAACTTTAGTGGCAATTTTAAAGGCTTAATCACTTTAAATGATGCATTAAAACAATCGCGTAATCTTGCTACAATAAATCTTTTAAATTCTATTGGCCTTGATGTAGTTCAAAGGGATTTAGAGGATTTTGGTTTTAAAGATATTCCTAATAATCTATCAATTGCACTTGGAAGCTTTGGGGTTAGTCTTATGGATTATAGCGAACAATACTCGATATTCCCAGGACTTGGTACTAGACATGAGACTAGACTAATTAAGTTTGTAGAGAACAAAAATGGTGAGATATTTAAATTCGAGCCAAAAAGCAGCGAGATTATCAAACCAGAACAAGCATATCTAATGATTAAAATGCTTCAAGATGTTGTAAATAATGGAACTGGTCGCTCAGCAAAAGTTGATGGAATTGAACTAGCAGGAAAAACCGGAACTACAAATGAGAGCGTAGATGCATGGTTTTGCGGTTTTGGCCCTGAGATTCAAGTATTAATATGGTATGGAAATGACAATAACACTCCGATGCGCTATGTAGAGGGTGGTTCTAGAACAGCCGCACCAGTATTTAAGCAGTTTATGCAAGAGTATATAAATGAATATCCACAAACTAAACGCAAATTTGATATGCCTCCTGGTGTGTATCGTAGAGTTTATAACGGAGTAGATGCATTATATACTACTACTTCTCCGCTACCAAAAGAACAAAATAATATCCTAGAAAAGCAAGATAGAGAAGGGATAATTTTTTAGTTTTTTAGAGTATAAATTTGATAACTTCAAATTTATACTCTAATTATTTATAGCATAAGTAATTAAAGCTAATTTTTATAAAAATTTAAATGATAGTAGTATAATAAGGCAAATTTAAAAATTACTTTTTCCTATTTGCTACCTTAAAAACTCTTGTATGACTATCTGATTTTGATAAACTTAGTCTTATTATAGAATTTTCTAATGCCTTTAACGAATGAGGTATAAATGCAGGCAATGTAATCATATCAAATTCATTCATAACCAAAATCTTTCCACTCATTTCAAATTCAATCTGACCACGAAGCACTTGAACTATAATCGCATTTGGAGCCATATGCTCTTTCATAACCGCATCTTTAGCCATAGTTATGCGAATTTCCTTGCTAAATTCACTCTCACAAAGCATAGCAGTCTTAACACCATCAAAAATATTAAAATTAAAAATAATTTTTTCCACAGTAAGTCCAAAATAATGATTAAAAATCGAGATAAAGAAGAAGCCCCAAAAAAAGGGGCGAAATTGCAATAGAAATTATTTTTTAAGCTCTTTAATTCTAGCAGCTTTACCACGTCTATCACGTAGATAGAATAGTTTAGAACGTCTTACACGACCTCTACGTAGTACTGTAATACTCTCTAAGCTATCGCTATAAATAGGGAAAATTCTCTCTACACCAACGCTATTAGCACCAATTTTGCGAATGATAAAAGTCTCACCAGTACCACTACCACGGCGAGCTATACAAACGCCTTCAAAGTTTTGAATTCTGCTTTTGTCGCCTTCTTTGATGTGGATAGCAATTCTCAAAGTATCACCAGCACGAAAGTCAGGCACAGACTTAGTCGCGATTTGAGCATTTTCAAATGCTTCAATATATTTATTTCTCATCTTTTTTCCTTAAAGTTTGGCGATTTAAGAGTTTGATACAAATCAGGGCGAAAAAACCGAGTTTTGCAAAGCGCCATATGATTTTTTAAAGCGTTGATTATACTATGATTACCCTTTAAAAAAGCTGAAGGCACAGGTGAGCCATTAAAAATATTTGGCTTTGTAAAGCTTGGAGCCTCTAAAATTCCATCTTCAAAACTCTCAATATCTAATGAATTTGCATTACCTAAAACCCCGGCAATATTGCGGCTAATAGCATCACAAAGACTCATAGCAGCAAGCTCACCACCAGTTAAAATAAAATCCCCTATGCAAAAAACCTCATTTACTCTAATCTCGATAACACGTTCATCTATACCCTCGTATCTACCACAAATAAAACTAATATTTTCTAGCTTCGCAAGTCTCTTAGCGTCATTTTGATTAAATTTTTTACCGGCTGGAGTAAGATAAATTACATGCGTCTGCCCTATACTATCAATCGCATCACAAAGCGGTTGCGCACTCATCAAAAGCCCAGCCCCACCACCAACCATATACTCATCAACTTTTTTATGTTTATTTTGAGTAAAATCTCGTGGGTTTATACAATTGATCTCTATTAGTCCACTTGTCTGAGCTCTGCCAAGTATAGAATCGCTAAAATATGGCGTAACTAAATTTGGAAATAAGGTTATAAAGTTAAATTTCATAAGCTAAGAATTAAGCAATATATCCATAGAGTTTTTTACATCTACTCTTTTGCTGTTAATATCAATCTGAATAATAAAATTATCTTGATATGGTATATAAAACTGCTTTGCAAGTCCTTTGCTAATAAGTTCTGTGCTAGTCTTAATATCAAATAAAAATCCAGCCCCAACTTCTAAAATATCGTCAATTTTACCAAGCAAAATCTCGCCCTCATAAACCATAGAATCTATGATATCAAAATAAAAATACTCATCTTTTTTAAGCTTACAACTCTTTTTAGTATCTTCTACAGTACGGTATAAAACTCGATTTACAAGCTCTTTTGCTGCTTCAATACTCTCAAATCCATCAAATATTACGAGCGAATTAGAAGGTTCATAGCTCTTAATGGATAAAAGATTACCAAACTTATCATAAAATTTAGCGCCTTTTTTATACTGCTCTATAAAATCACTACGGTTATGAAGCTTTAAAGCTCCCTTTAATCCTACGGTTTTACCAAGTATGCAAACCTCTACTAAATCACTCTTCAATAGCTTTTACCGTAATTCTATATGAAGTTGGATCTTTGGCTTTATAGCCTATAACTACGGTTTTGATAGCATTTATCATTTTGCCATCTTTACCGATTAATTTTCCGGTATCGACCCTACTAGCATAGATAATAATCTCATCGAAGTTCTCACCTAAATTTATCCGCTCTGTGCGGATAATATCAGGTGAATCACTTATAAGTTTAGCATACTCTTTTAAAAAATCTTCAACCATTATTTTGTAATTTGAGCGACTCTATCGCTTAGTTTAGCGCCAACACTTTTCCAATATGCAAGTCTCTGGGCATCAAATTTAATCACTTCTGGCTCTACCATTGGATTGTAATAACCAATACTTTCAATCCAACCACTATCACGTCTTTTTCTACTATCAGTTACTACGATACGATAAAATGGTCTTTTTTTACGTCCCATTCTTGTTAATCTAACTACTGTTGCCATCTTTTTCTCCTAAAATATTTTTTATAAGGCTTAGTTATAGCTAAATTCATAGCCATAAATAAACCCTAAATTATTTAGGGCGGTTAGCGTTTGCCAACATATTTGCAAAGCCTTTCATACTATCTTTATTAGAGAATTTTTTAGCCAACTTTGCAGCACTACTAAACTGCTTTAAAAATCTATTTACAGTCATTTGGTCAAGTCCAGCACCAGCAGCAATTCTACGCTTTCTAGCATTATTTAATAGATTTGGATTCTCTCTTTCTTTTGGAGTCATTGAGCTTATCATCGCTTTTATATGTTTAATCTGCTCTGAATTATCTAAATCAATATCTTTTAACTGATTTGCCATAGAACTCATACCAGGAATCATTCCTAAGATTCCTTTCATGCTTCCAAGTTTTTTAACACTCTCAAGCTGAGCTATAAAATCATTAAAATTAAACTCACCTTTTTTAATCTTTTTATTGAGCTTTTTGGCCTCTTTTTCATCTATGATTGTAGAAGCTTTCTCAGCTAAAGTTGCCAAATCGCCCTCGCCTAAAATTCTGCCAACGATTCTATCAGGGATAAAACTCTCGAGATCGGCCACTTTTTCACCCACACCGACGAATCTCAGCGGAATTCCTACTTGGTGTGCTATACCTATAGCTACACCGCCTTTTGTATCTGCATCAAATTTACTTAAAATAACCCCAGTAATACCAAGAGCCTCATTAAAACTAGTAGCAGTGCGTACGCCATCTTGCCCACTCATCGCATCCGCAACATAAAAAATTTCATCTGGATTTAATACAGATTTTACCTCTTTTAATTCACTCATTAATGCTTCATCTATTGCCAAGCGACCAGCAGTATCAACTAAAAGTACATCATAAAGACCATCTTTTGCTTTTTTTAA
The DNA here is from genome assembly GCF_002139545.1 of Campylobacter sp. P0103. Taxonomy (NCBI): domain Bacteria; kingdom Pseudomonadati; phylum Campylobacterota; class Epsilonproteobacteria; order Campylobacterales; family Campylobacteraceae; genus Campylobacter; species Campylobacter sp. P0103. The sequence continues at coordinate 487,359 of NZ_MJKG01000001.1, forward strand.
TGCTTCCTTAGCTACATTTACTGGATTATTTTCACCATCGATACTAAAAAGCTCGATCTCATTTGCGCTACAAAGCTGTCTAAGCTGTTCTACTGCTGCTAAACGCTGCAAGTCGGCTGCAGCTACTAAAACACGTTTTTTACGTGCTTTTAGGTAGCTTGCTAATTTTATAGTTGTTGTGGTTTTACCACCACCTTGTAAGCCGGCCATTAACACAACTGTTGGAGGGTTTGAAGCAAACACAAATCCGCTACCTTTATTACCATCATTTGGAGCGGTTAAAATATTCGTTAAATTAGTTTTTATACTATCTAAAAACTGCTTTTGGCCTATAGTGCCCTTTTTCATATCAGCTTCTACAAGACTTACAAGTTCTTTTGTCACCTTGTGATAAACATCAGCCTTTAACAGCGACTTTTTCAGCGTCTCAAGCGCATTTTTTAATGCCTTTTCATCATCAACAAATTTAAGTTTATTTACAGCTGATTTTAGCGATTCGCCAATAAGTTCAAACACTATATACCTTTTAAATTTGATTAAAATTGCTAATTATACCCTAAATTTCTTTAACTTTCTTTAATTGCTTAACTATACTTATACCTTTATGACAGATATTTTATGTAATACATAGATGCAAACTAGTACTAAAACAAATATGTAAAGCATAAAATTGGCTATAAAATATTAAATTAATTTTTTAAAAGCACTTCATTATAGATTACTTTATAAACTTAGCGGTTCTTTAACAGTTACCGCCAAGCAAAAAATAATTAATAATTATATCTCTTGCTAAGTTTAAAACCTAGATAGACATTTAATAAAACATACTTTCAAAATAACAATTATTTTACATAGACTTTATATTCAGAATATCCTCTAATATCCATCTGATCATATGGGATAAACTCTAATGAAGCACCATTAATACAATATCTAAGCCCTCCTTTATCAATTGGCCCATCATCAAATACATGACCTAAATGGCTGCCGCTCTGTCTTGATGTGACCTCTATTCGTTCCATTCCATGACTTAAATCCCTATGATAACTAGCCGCATCAGTTGTAATTGGCCTTGTAAAGCTAGGCCACCCACATCCAGCATCATATTTATCGCTAGAGCTAAAAAGCGGTTTTTTACTTACAATATCTACATATATCCCACGCTCATCAAATTTATCATACTGACTACTATATGGTCGCTCAGTGGCCTTTTCTTGTGTTACTTTAAATGCTAAATCGCTTAACTTTTCTTTTAATTCAGATAGGCTTGGAATTTTAAATTTGCTTTCATCATATAGTGGTTTGCTAGCCAAATTTAAATCAATATGGCAATAACCATTTGGATTTTTATCTAAATATTTTTGGTGATATTCTTCTGCTTTTATATAATTCTTAAGTGGCTCTATCTCAACTACAATTGGTTTAGTAAATTTAGCCTGTTTGCGACTGATAAAATTCTCTATAACACTCTTTAGCTTATCATCACTATAATATATACCAGTGCGATACTGTCTGCCTATATCATTGCCTTGTTTATTGATAGAAAATGGATCAATAATACGAAAATAATGCTCTAAAATTTCATTAATATCAACCCTATTAGCATCAAATTTAAGCCTAACAACTTCTGCGTGATCTGTACGAGCAATCTGATTATAGCTAGTTTGGTCACTTATGCCATTAGCATAACCTACTTCGCTATATACCACTCCATTAATAAGATCAAAATATCCCTGAGTCCCCCAAAAGCACCCACAACCTAGATATATCTCTGTTAAATTTTCCATACTATTGCCTTTTGGATTAGCCATTAAAGCAGTAATGGCAAGAATTATTGTAGTTATGTATTTTATCATTATACAACCTTGAAATCTAAATTTAGACAATTTTAGCAAAACCAAAAAAATAAAATCTAAATATATTATTAAGATTTAAATTTAATCAAAAGCCCATTTAAAGGGGTAAAACTCTCAAAAGAGCTTTGCTATATGTAACCCTATAAACGAAGCCAAATAAGCAACAAATGTAGTAAAAATGAATAGATAAGCTATATATTTATATCCGCCAGCCTCTTTGCCAAAGACAATTGTAGCTGCTAAACAAGGATTATAAATCATAACAAATAGTATAAACGCTATAGCTACATCAACTGGTATAGCCTCTTTAATTTTACTCATTAGACCTTGACTTGTCTCATCAACTTCTGAACCTAAAGAGTATAATACACCCATTGTAGAGATGGCAACCTCTTTGGCTGCTAGACCACTAATAAGCGATACGCTTAGCCTCCAGTCAAATCCAAGCGGAGCAAAAACTGGCTCTATAATCTTACCAGTCATTCCTAGATAGCTATTTTCTATCAAATATTTTTCTAATTCAAATGATAATTCATCTTTTTGTTCATCACTTGTAGCAAGCTCTATCTTTTGTTCATAATCTGCTACTACATCTTTATGCAACGGAAAAGTGCTAGCTATCCATATAAGCACAGTAGCAGCAAGAATAAAAGTGCCAGCCTTTTTAATATACATTTTAGCTTTATTATAAACCATAAACCAAACTAGCTTCCAATTAGGTATTCTATACTTTGGCATCTCCATAACAAATGGCTCATCAGGCCCTTTAAATGCCGTCATTCTAAGAATCTTAGCAGCAATAAGCCCCAAAATCGCCCCTAAAATATATATAGCAAATAGCCAGTTGCCTGCTTGAGACTCTAGAGCAAACGCTCCTACAAATAGCACATAAACAGGAAGTCTAGCCCCACAACTCATAAAATTGATAATAAATAGAGTTAGTAAGCGATCTTTTTGGTTTTTAAGTGTGCGAGTAGCCATAAAAGCCGGCACCGAACAACCAAAACCAGTAACTAGCGGAATAAAGCTCTTACCATGTAAGCCAAATTTATGAAAGAATCCATCAAGCAAAAATGACACACGAGCCATATATCCAGTAGTCTCTAAAAGTGCTATTCCAAAAAACAAAATTATAATATTTGGCAAAAATAATATAACGGCACCAACTCCACCAATAATCCCATCAGCTAGAAGTGAAGCGAGCATCTCATTGGCTATATTTTCTTTAATTACATCACCAAGCGCAGAAAACCCAGCCTCTATATAATCCATCGGTATAGACCCAAGCGTAAAAGTAAGCCAAAACAACAACCACATAAAAAATAAAAATATAGGAATTCCAATATATTTATTAATTAGCACCTTATCTACAATCTTAGTATAATTAATTTCTTTAGGCTTATTATATTTAACACTCTCAGTTATTGCACCATTTACAAAATCGCTATACTCTTGCATAAAAATTTGATTTACGGACTCTGTTTTATATTGTATGTATAAATTTTTATGACTATCGCTAATAATGCGTGAAAGCTCAGTAAAAATTGGCTTATCATGTAGGTTTTTATAAATTTCATTATCTTGTTTAAGCAAAGCAATAGCAATATCTTTAATATCTTGATTCATCGATTTAATATTTGGATCATTTTTAGCAATTAAAAACTCATAAATTCTTTGTATCTCATTCTCAATCGCATCACTAAATATACGCTTATTTTGTCTATACTCAGTCTCATAAGTTTTAATAATGCAATCAAGCAATTTATCTAAATTTAATTTTGTACTAGCTGAAACCAGCACACACGGCACTCCTAAAAGCTCCTCTAAGGTATCAACATTAATATTAATACCCTCCTTTATAGCTTCATCACCCATATTTAGTACCAAAATCATCTTTTTATTCTTTTCCATTATCTGTGTCGTAAGGATTAAATTACGCTCTAGATTAGTAGAATCAGCAACATTTATAATAAGGTCATAATCATTTTGCAATATATAATTCCTAGTTACTTTCTCCTCTTGAGAGTAACCATAGATGGAGTAAGTGCCAGGCAAATCAATTATATTGATAATATAATTTTTATAATTTAATTTAGCTTCCGATTTTTCAACTGTTACACCAGCAAAATTACCAACTTTTAAATGCGAGCCACTTATAGCATTAATTAAAAGCGTTTTACCAACATTAGGCTGTCCAACTAGTGCTATTTTAATAATCTTTTTCATTAAATTTTTTCCACCTCGATACTTTTAGCTTCATCGCTTCTAAGCATTAAGCACATCCTATCACACTCTATTAAGATTGTTGAGTCACCTAAAGTACTATAAACTTTTTTGACCATTTTAGCCCTAGAAAGTCCTAGACTAAAAAATCGCTCAAGCAACTGCTCTGTTACGTTAAAATTTGAAATTTTAGCTACTTCACCGTTTTCTAATAGATCTAGAGTCATATTTATAACCTTTAATAATGAAATGCATTATCAATTATAGTGAAATATACATTAAAGTTTTATTAAAAATAGTGGTTATGTTACAGAATGAAATTTTTGAATTACTAATACATATGCACAACTACAAGATAGCTTAATACTAATATAAATAAGATTTTAAACTAAAAATATTTAACAATATTTATTAAATAAAATTAATCTATTATTGTCTAGAACAGCTTAAATTTTATTCCTATAATAATTGTATTTGACGCAATCTTGTGTTATCTGGCGTATAATAGAATATTTTGTAATGCTACAATTTAGGTATTATAAATAAAATATAATTAAAAGAAAAATTTATTTAATTTTTACAAAAGGATAATTTTACTGATTAAGCTTAAAAGGTTAAATTTGGTTTCTAACAGCTATGATTTTTTAAAATCTAAGAAAGAAACTTGGATAAAAGTAAATAAAGAGTATTAATCCTATTTAATTACAAAATGGCCTCCCCAATAGGATTCGAACCTATGGCCTCAGAATTAGGAATTCTGCGCTCTATCCTGCTGAGCTATGAGGAGCAAACTCCGCCGAAGCGGAGAAAATCAAAATGTATTAACCATTTCTCTTTTTGATAATTTCATCAGATACATTTTTAGGAACTTCTTCATAGTGATCAAATTCCATTGAGTATGATGCACGGCCTTGAGTTTGACTTCTTAAATCTGTAGAGTAGCCAAACATCTCAGCAAGTGGACAGAATGCAGTAACGATTTTATTACCACCTCTTTCATCCATTGAGCTAATTTGACCACGGCGTCTATTTAAGTCACCAATTACATCACCCATATACTCTTCTGGAGTCTCTACTTCGACTTTCATCATAGGCTCAAGGATAACAGCACCGGCCTTTCTAGCACCCTCTTTAAAGCCCATAGAAGCAGCAAGTTTAAACGCCATTTCAGAAGAGTCAACTTCATGGTAGCTACCATCAAATAGCGTAACTTTAACATCTTCTACTGGATAACCAGCTAAAACACCGCTTTGAAGTGCTTCATTACAGCCTTTTTCAACAGCTGGGATATACTCTTTTGGCACAACCCCGCCTTTAATATCATTAACAAATTCAAATCCGCTACCTGGTTCAAGTGGCTCAAGGCGTAAAAATACATGACCATATTGACCACGACCACCTGATTGTTTAGCGTATTTATACTCTTGCTCAACTGTCTTTTTGATAGTTTCACGATAAGCAACTTGAGGTTGACCAACTTCAGCTTCAACCTTAAATTCTCTTAACATCCTATCAACAATAATTTCAAGGTGTAATTCACCCATACCAGCGATGATTGTTTGGCCGCTTTCTTCATCAGTGCTAACTCTAAAGCTTGGATCTTCTTGAGCTAATTTGCCTAGAGCTATACCCATTTTTTCTTGATCAGCCTTAGTTTTTGGCTCTACTGCAACGCTAATAACTGGTTCTGGGAAATCCATTCTCTCAAGGATAACTTTATCTTTTTCACTAGCTAAAGTATCACCTGTTAAAGTATCTTTAAGACCAACTACAGCACCAATCTCACCAGCGTAAAGAACTTTAATCTCCTCACGTTTATTTGAATGCATTTTTAATAGACGGCCGATTCTTTCTTTTTTATCTTTCGTTGAGTTATAAGCATAACTACCGCTCTCAAGTTGGCCTCTATAAACCCTTACAAATGTAAGCTGTCCAACAAATGGGTCAGTCATAATCTTAAATGCAAGACCAGCAAATTCGCCATCATCTGTGCTATCTACAACTACTTCAGTACCATCTTCAAGCTCACCTCTAATAGCTTCAACTTCATCTGGAGCTGGTAAGTAATCAACAACTGCATCTAGAAGTGGTTGAACGCCTTTATTTTTAAATGAAGTACCACAAACCATAGGAATTATGCTCATAGATAGACAACCAGCTTTGATACCTTTTTTAATCTCTTCAATAGTTAACTCTTCGCCACCAAAGAATTTTTCCATTAGAGCATCATCAGTCTCAGCTACAGCTTCAATCATTTTATTGCGATACTCTTCAGCTTTTTCTACAAGATCAGCTGGAATATCTTTGACTACAAAATCAGTTGGTTTTGTATCATCTTCCCAAACAAGTGCTTTCATAGTAATTAGATCTACAACACCCTTAAACTCATCTTCAGCACCAATTGGAATTTGGATAGGCACTGGATTTGCTTTTAAGCGGTTTTTGATCTGCTCTTCAACATTATAGAAGTTAGCACCGATTCTATCCATTTTATTTACATAAACCATTCTTGGAACACGGTATTTATTAGCTTGTCTCCATACTGTTTCACTTTGAGGTTGAACCCCACCAACAGCACAAAATACAGCTACAGCACCATCTAAAACACGCATAGATCTTTCAACCTCGATAGTAAAATCAACGTGTCCTGGAGTGTCTATAAGGTTGATTTGGTGGTTTTTCCAAAAACAAGTAGTCGCAGCAGAGGTAATAGTAATACCACGCTCTTTTTCTTGCTCCATCCAGTCCATAGTAGCAGCACCATCATGAACCTCGCCGATCTTATGGCTCATACCTGTAAAAAATAGAATTCTCTCACTAGTTGTAGTTTTACCAGCATCGATATGCGCAGCGATACCGATATTTCTAACCATATTTAATGGAGTTTTTCTTGACATAAGCTCTCCTTATTACCAGCGATAGTGAGCAAATGCTTTATTAGCTTCTGCCATTTTATAAGTATCTTCTTTTTTCTTAAATGAAGCACCTTTTGAATTTGATGCATCTAGCAACTCAGCGGCTAATTTTTCTATCATTGTTCTCTCACTTCTTTTGCGAGCAAAACTGATAATCCAACGGATTGCTAGGGCTTGTTGGCGAGCTGGGCGGACTTCTACTGGCACTTGATATGTAGCACCACCTACACGGCGAGATTTAACCTCCATAATAGGTTTTACATTATCGATAGCGCTATTAAACACATCTATGCCTTTTAGCTCTCCACCTTTAGAATCAATAGCTTTTAAAGCGCCATACATAATCTGTGTAGCTACACTTTTTTTGCCATCATACATAAGTGAATTAATAAATTTAGTTATAACTTTATTGCCATAAATTGGATCAGGCATTACTTCCCTAACAGGGGCTTTTCTTCTTCTCATAACTTTCCTTCAAATTTAAATTTTACTCAAACTAAGCCATATCTAAGGGCTAGTCTGCGTCCTAAAAGATTACTTTTTAGCTTCTTTTGGGCGTTTAGCACCATATTTAGATCTAGATACAGTTCTTTTAGCCACGCCCGCTGTATCAAGCGCACCACGGACAATATGATATTTAACACCTGGTAAGTCTTTTACCCTACCGCCACGCACTAGCACGATGCTGTGCTCTTGTAGATTGTGACCTTCACCGCCTATATAGCTGATAACTTCAAATCCACTTGTTAGCCTTACTTTGGCAACTTTTCTCAAAGCTGAGTTTGGTTTTTTAGGAGTTGTTGTATAAACTCTGGTGCAAACTCCTCTTCTTTGAGGACACTCTTTTAACGCTGGTGATTTAGACTTTACGATCACTTTTTTGCGTTCTTTTCTGACCAATTGATTAATAGTTGGCACAATTTTTCCTTTCAACTAAATTTATTAAAAAGTTGCTATTTTATCCAAATTTTACTTAATTTAAAATGAAATATATTCTATTCATTTATAAAATTTTTTAAAGCCTGTTCTATTGCTTTATTTCTAGATTCTATATCAGCTTTTGACCAAATTTTATCTTCTCTATTGCCAAGCTCTTTTACCTCTTGTGAGTTATGATTCTCTTTATATTTTTCTTGTTTTAAAGAAAAAAAGTTATTAGCGCATTTAATATTTGTTAGTTTGTTAAGCAAAATTTTATTACTTATTTGTTCTAAATATTGTGAGTGACTTGTCTCGTTCCACTCATCAAAATTCATATTTTGCCAAGTTTTAGGTAAAATATGCTCTACTTCTAATTTATGGCTTTGTATATCACTAGAAAAATCATCATAAAGATGAGCATATAAATATAAAAGATATTTTACTTTTCTAGCATCTGGCTTGATATTCTTATCACTACTAGAAAAATTATTTAAAAATCTCTCTGGCAATAATTTACTATAAGAAAAATTTATATTTTGATTTAGCTCTGCATTCATTTTAAAAACTAAATCTTTAATTTCATTTGCATTTGTCTTATTATTTAGAATTTTAACAGTCATTGCTTTTAACAGTTCAAGTAGATAAATTTCGAATTCTTTATTAAAATTCTCATTAAATTTATCTTTTATAAAATTATTCTTGTTTCTCCAAACCAAAAAAGCCACAAAAAATCTCCACATATCATTTTGATACAAACAAAGAATTTTAAAATATCTATAAGCTTTTTGGCTTAAATATACTTCAAGTGCTCCACAAAAATAAACTAGAATTTAAGTAAAATTCAGATCAATGATCCGAATTTTACTTAATTTTTTGTAGTTTATTAATCTTTATACTTCATCTTGATTTTTTTATCTTGATAAAGACCAGTACCCACAGGTATCATACGACCTAAAATAACATTTTCTTTTAAGTCTTCAAGGTAGTCAAATTTAGCCGCTATACTAGCTTCTGTAAGCACTTTTGTAGTCTCTTGGAAAGAGGCCGCAGAGATGACGCTATCACTACCGATAGCTGCTCTAGTAACGCCTAAAAGCACAGGCTCTGCGATCGCTGGCTCGCCACCCATTTTAATGATTTTCTCATTTTCTTCACGGAATTTACGACGGCTAACCATATCGCCTACGATGAAATTCGTATCGCCACTATCTACAATTTTAATCTGTCTTAACATTTGAGATACAATAATCTCAATATGTTTATCACTAATAGCAACGCCTTGAGAGCGATAAACTTGCTGAATTTCGCTAATTAGATATCCATGAAGTGCCTTCTCTCCAAGAATTCTTAGCACATCGTGACTACTTACTAAACCATCAGTTAATTTCTCACCAGCATGAACAAACTCGCCATCACGGACTTGAATTTGTCTTGATTTATCGATTAGATACTCAGCCGTTGTGCCATCTTCGGCTACTATTACTACTCTTTCTTTAGAGCGTAAAGGCTTTTCAAATCTAATAACGCCATCGATTTCAGCAATTATTGCTGTATTTTTAGGACGACGAGCTTCAAATAGCTCTGAAACTCTAGGAAGACCTCCGGTGATATCTTTTGATTTTGCTACAGCTTTTGGTGTTTTAGCTATAGTATCAGCTCTTTGAACTGTAGCACCATCTTTGACAAATATCGCAGTTTTTGGCTCTAGTTGATAGCGAATTAATTTGCCATTATCAGTTGTAATAACAATTGTAGGTTTAACTCCACTTGGTAGATACTCATTAATAACTAGCCTGCTCTCGCCTGTTGCTTCATCGTATTGCTCTGTTACACTATATCCTGGCTCGATATCTTCGTATGCCACTATACCAGCTTCTTCAGCGATTACTGGATTTGAGTATGGATCCCACTCAGCTATAACTAGCTTAGAATCAACCTGTGGTTTAGCTAAGATATCAGTAGCTACTACATCAGAGCTATCATCAAATTCAATTACGCTATTTCGTGGGATATAATGACGCACAGCCTCTCTATCTTCTTCATCCGCTACTACGACAAATAGACCTTTTTCTGCTACTATATCGCCTTTTTTAATCTCTCTAATTCTCTCTAGATAATCACCTTTTAAGATATAGTATTTTAGCACACCATGCGCACTAGCTACAATCTCTTGAGTTACTGGATCGCCATCAGCTACCTTAACTTCACTTGCAAATGGAATACGATTTGGAATATTCCATCCATCTTTAATCATCTCTACGATACTTTCATTCTCTTTTACTTCATCACCTTTTGAGTAAGGAATATAGAATTTACCATCTATTTTACCGCTTACACCAGCTAGCTCATTTGGTTTAGCAAGGTCGTGCTTTCTTAAGACATATTTAACTTCGTCTTTTTTGCCTTTTACGATAATATTTACATCCTCATGAGCAACTTCAATATCTATAACACCATCAAATGGGGCTTTAATCTTTGGTTCAACCAACAATATAGCAGCGTTGCGTCTATTTATCACTATAGATTTGCCATTGTTTTCATAGGTTTTTAGGTTATAATATCTTATAAAGCCCTCTTTTTGTGCTACGATTTGTCTATCTTGTTGTTCAGTAGAGGCAGTACCACCGATGTGGAAAGTTCTTAGCGTTAGCTGAGTTCCTGGCTCGCCGATTGATTGAGCTGAGATAATACCTACGGCTTCACCTGGTTTAACTAGTTTGCCCTCACCTAGATTTATGCCATAGCACTTCGCACATACGCCTTTTGGCGCTTTACAAGTGATTGGTGTTCTAATGCTAATTGATTTTATACCAGCTTCGATAATTACTCTAGCCTTAGCTTCATCGATTAATGTGCCTTCTGTGTATAAAATTTCATTAGTAATAGGATCGATAACATCATCGCTTAATACTCTACCTAAAACTCTCTCTTCTAAACTCTCGATTAACTCACCACTCTCAGTGATTTCAGTAATTTCAACACCTTCGTGAGTGCCACAATCATCCATTGTAATCTTAACATTTTGAGCAACATCAATTAATTTTCTTGTTAGATATCCAGCATTTGCTGTCTTAAGCGCAGTATCAGCTAGACCTTTTCTAGCGCCGTGTGTTGAGATGAAATACTCAAGGACATTTAGACCCTCACGGAAATTTGAAGTAATTGGTGTCTCAATAATACTACCATCAGGCTTAGCCATAAGACCACGCATACCAGCAAGTTGGCGAATTTGAGCCGCACTACCCCTAGCACCGCTATCAGCCATCATATAAATAGAGTTAAATCCGCTCTTATCATTTTTGATGAGTTTCATCATATCACTAGCTACTTTGTTGTTTGTATCTGTCCATATATCAACAATTTTATTGTATCTTTCTGAATCAGTTAGCAAACCTGAGCCATATTGATTTTGGATTTCACGAACTCTTTTTTTAGCTTCATCTACATATGAATATTTGCTATCAGATACTATTATATCAGCTATTGATATGCTAACTCCAGCTTTTGTAGCGTATCTAAACCCAAGATTTTTAAGCTTATCTAAAAATCCCGCTGTGGATTCTAAGCCTCCGTTTTTATAGACATAATCAACTAAATTTGCTATGTCTTTTTTCTTCATTACCTTATTCCACATACTCTCTGGAACTGAATTCTCTCCCAAATCAGGTAGAATTGATTTGATAATCAATCTTCCCGCAGTTGTAAATACAGTCCTACCATCTACCATTGTCTTAATCTTAGCATGTAGATCAAGGAAGTGAGTCTCAACTGCTATCATAACTTCATCAACGCTAGCAAAAATTTTATTTGAACCTATTACATCTACTTTTTCAAGGCTTAAATAATAGATCCCCAAAACCATATCTTGGCTAGGAACTGTCACAGCCTTACCACTTGCTGGAAGCAAGATATTCATAGAGCTAAGCATTAAAATTTTACACTCAGCAATTGCCTCTTGAGATAAAGGGACATGAACAGCCATTTGGTCACCATCGAAGTCAGCGTTGAAAGCTGAACAAACAAGTGGGTGAAGTTGAATAGCCTTACCTTCTATTAGTACTGGGTGAAATGCTTGGATAGACATTTTATGTAGAGTTGGCGCCCTATTTAGTAGTACTGGATGATCAGCAACAACCTCTTCAAGGCACTCCCAAACCTCATTTGTCTTATCTTCTATCATTTTTTTGGCTAATTTAACATTTGTCGCATAGCCTTTTTCTTCCAAGCGAGCTAAAAGATGTGGCTTAAATAGCTCTAAAGCCATCTTCTTAGGCAATCCACACTGATCCATCCTAAGTCTAGGGCCAACAACGATAACGCTACGACCAGAGAAATCCACCCTTTTACCAAGCAAATTTTGTCTAAAGCGCCCTTGCTTACCTTTGATAATCTCGCTTAGAGATTTTAGTGGGCGTTTATTCGCACCTTTTACAGCATTTGCTCTTCTGCCATTGTCAAATAGAGCATCAACTGACTCTTGTAACATTCTCTTTTCGTTACGGATAATAATCTCGGGCGCATCAAGCTCCATAAGGCGTTTTAGCCTTGCATTACGATTGATAACTCTTCTATATAGATCATTGACATCACTAACTGCGAATTTACCACCATCAAGGCTAACAAGAGGTCTTAAATCAGGCGGTAAAACAGGTAAATTTGTTATCATCATCCACTCAGGGCGGTTACCTGAATTTAAAAAGCTCTCAACTACTTTTAGTCTTTTTACAATACTCTTCTTCTTAGCTTCACTATTTGTGTTATCTATCTCAACTTTTAACTGCTCTAAAATAGCTACTAAATCTAAATTTTCAAGCATATCACGGATGACTTCACCACCCATTCTAGCACTAAATCCACTATCGGCAAATCTTTGTTCTAAAAGTATATATTGCTCTTCATTTAAGACATCATAAATTTCAACTTTTTTGCTATTTTCGTTATCATAGTATGCTTCGCCTGGATTTTCTACTATATATGCTTCATAGTATAATACACGCTCTAAGTCTTTCATTTTAATACCAAGAAGCGTACCTATACGACTAGGAAGTGAATTTACATACCAAATATGCGCCACTGGGGTAACTAGCTCGATATGCGCCATTCTAGAACGGCGAACTTTAGAGCTTGTAACTTCAACTCCACATTTTTCACATTTGATACCCTTATAGCGCATCTTTTTATATTTGCCACATAAGCACTCATAATCCCTAATAGGCCCAAATATTTTAGCACAAAATAGACCATCTCTTTCTGGTTTTAGAGTTCTATAGTTGATGGTTTCAGGCTTTTTAACTTCGCCATAACTCCATGCTTTTATACGTTCAGGACTTGCTAATCTTAATTTAAATGCTTCAAAATCCCTTGGTCTTGCATCTTCTTTAATCTCTATAGGTTTTAACTCACTCATTATCATTATCCTCATCGTAAATCTCAACATCTAGTGCTAGAGATTTTAGCTCGTTTGTTAAAACAAAAAATGTCTCTGGAATACCAGTACTTGGGACATTTTCACCTCTAGTTAATGCTTTATAAGCTAGCCATCTTCCTTCAACATCATCAGATTTTACAGTTAGCATCTCGCGAAGTGTATGGGCAGCACCATAAGCCTCTAAAGCCCAAACCTCCATCTCACCAAATCTTTGACCACCGCTTAATGCTTTACCGCCAACTGGTTGCTGCGTAACTAAGCTATATGGGCCAGTACTTCTAGCATGGACTTTTTCATCTACTAGATGGTGAAGTTTTAGCATATACATACAACCGACATTTACACGCTCAGCCATCTTAGATCCGGTTCTACCATCGTATAATTCAGTTTTACCATCCATATCGATCTTTGCCATCTCAAACAATTTGCTAAATTCTTCAGCCTTAACCCCTTCAAATATAGGAGTAGCAAATCTTACACCGCTTGCCCAATCTCTTGCATATTCTATTAGCTTCTCATCATCGATTTTTTCTAATATTGCTTTGGCATCCATTAGTCTTGATACATCAGCTATTTCAATCATTTTAGCTCTTAATTCTGTTATCCACTCTTTTGACTTTCTATCAAATATCTCTTGAATTTGCTCGCCAAGCTTCATACCTACAAGACCTAAGTGGCTTTCTAAAATTTGACCAATATTCATACGACTAGGAACGCCTAGTGGATTTAAAACAATATCTACTGATCTACCATCTGGAAGATATGGCATATCTACATCTGGAACGATATTTGATACAATACCTTTATTACCATGGCGACCAGCCATTTTATCTCCAACTTTTAGATTACGCTTAGTAGCTACATATACTTTGACAAGTTTGACTACTCCGCTTGGCAAAATATCATCTTTTTCTAAAATTTCAAGCTTAGCATCATGCTCATCTTTTAATTTTTTCTTCTCATTTTGGAAGTAAGCTTTCATATCTTCATAGCTTTTTTGTACATCTTTACTAAAGCTTTTTACATATGAATTTAGAGTAAATCTATTTATATTGGCAAGATACTCTTTTTGTATCTTTTGACCTTTTACATATGTAGTTTTACCAACTTCTAAATCGCTTTGGAGTTCGTTATTAGCTAGTAAAGCAGTTACTCTTAACATCTCTTCTCGGTCAAGCATTAAAAGTCTATCGTGATGCTCTTTTTCTAAGATATTTTTCTCATCTTCATAGGCTTTAAATGATCTTGAGTCTTTTTCATAGCCTTTTTTAGTAAAGATTTTAACATCGATTACCACGCCTTCCATGCTTGCTGGAGCGTATAGGGATTTATTTACTACATGGCCAGCCTTTTCGCCAAAGATTGCTCTTAGAAGTCTTTCTTCTGGAGTTGGCTTAACTTCACCTTTTGGAGATACTTTACCTACTAAAATCATACCTGGTTTTATATGAGTTCCGATTCTTACGATACCACTTTCATCTAGATGCTCGATCTCTTCTTCTTTCATATTAGGAATATCTCTAGTAATCTCTTCTACGCCATCTTTTAGCTCTCTAGCTTCAATCTCTTTTTCATAGATATGAACACTAGTAAATGCATCTGTGCGAATCATTCTCTCGCTCATCACAATAGCATCTTCATAGTTATATCCATTCCACGGCATAAAGGCAATTAAGGCATTTTTACCAATTGCTAGCTCACCTTGATCCATACTAGAACCATCGGCAATTATCTGACCAGCTTCTACTTTTTGTCCTTTTTTTACGATTGGGTGTTGGCTAAATGTCGTATTTTGGTTGGTACGCATATTTTTTTCCATGGTGTATTGATCTATATATGGACCATTTTCATCTTCGCCTAGAATAAATATATTTTTATTATCAACTTTTTCTATTACACCGCCACGTCTTGCTTTAATAGCTTCCCAAGCATCACGTGCTACAATAGCTTCCATACCTGTACCTACAATAGGTGCAGTTGATTTTAAAAGAGGCACAGCTTGGCGTTGCATATTTGAACCCATAAGCGCACGGTTAGCATCATCATGCTCTAAAAATGGAATCAATGAAGCAGCAACACCCATTACCATACCGCTACAAAGGTCAATTAGTGTTACATCATCTCTTTTGGCAAGTATCATCTCACCATCTTGTCTAACCTCTATTAAATCCTCGCTAATCATACCATTCTCATCTAAGATTGTAGATGCTGGAGCAATAATATGACCCTCTTCTTGAGTTGCTGTAAGATAGACGATTTCATTTGTTACTCTACCATTTTCTACTTTACGATATGGAGATTCAACAAAGCCTAAATCATTTACTTTAGCATATGTAGAAAGAGTATTTATAAGACCGATATTTTGACCTTCTGGGGTCTCAACTGGACAAATTCTACCATAGTGAGTTGGATGGACATCACGAACTTCAAATCCGGCTCTCTCTTTTACCAACCCACCCTCGCCAAGTGCTGATAATCTACGCTTATGAGTAACTTCACTAAGTGGATTAGTTTGATCCATAAACTGACTTAGCTGACCACCGGTAAAGAATTCCATAATAGTAGTGGTAATCATTTTAGGATTTACAAGATCATATGGCATAATCTCATCGATATTGTTGCTTAGGCTTGTAAATTTATCCCTAATAGCCTTTTGCATTTTTACAAAACCTAAATGAAGCTCATTAGCTAAAAGCTCACCAATAGAACGAATACGGCGATTACCTAAATGGTCTCTATCGTCTATATGACCTTGACCATTTTTTACCTTAATTAGATATTTAGCAGTTTTAATGATATCTTCATTTGTCAAAACTGTGACATATTCAGGAGCATTTAGGCCTAATTTATGATTCATCTTCATACGACCGACTTTGGTCAAATCATATCTTTCAGGATTAAAAAATAGATCATTAACAAAACTTCTAGCCGCTTCTTTAACTACAGGCTCACCTGGACGCATAACTTTATAAATTCTAATTGCAGCTAGATCATTTTCATCTTCTACGCCTTCTGTTTGTTTAAGAAGTTTAAGAGTCTCATAATCTTGCAAAAATGAGTTAATAATAGCATCATCGACTCCATTTGCTAAATCATTTGCTATCTCTATACTATCTTGCTCATTAGCGATTTTAGCTATCTTATTCTCATCAAGTTGTGTAAGAGTATCATATAAAACCTCACCACTATCTTTATCGATAACAGGACTAGCAAGATATCTATTTACCAATGTTTCAAGCGGATATTCTATAAATTTAACGCCATCTTCTATTAATTTATCAGCTTTTTTTCTAGTTAATCTCTTACCAGCTTGATGTAAGATATTGCCATCTTCATCTTTAATATCATAATCAACCCTACCAGTAAAGTCATCTGGATTAAACTCTACTAAGAATTTATTATTTTGAATTTTTAGAGTTTGCATAGGGTAAAATAACTTCACAATATCTTGTTTTTTGTATCCCAACGCTCTAAATAAAATAGTAATAGGAACTTTACGACGCTTATTAATACGGACATATAATACATCTTTTGTATCATACTCAAAGTATAACCAAGATCCACGATCTGGGATAATTTGAGCTGTATAAATAAGTTTATTTACAACAGTAGGACTCTCTTCTTCTTTAAAAATCACACCTGGGCTTCTATGCAGCTGATTAACAACAACTCTCTCAACACCATTAATAATAAATGAAATTCTATCGGTCATTAAAGGAATTTCACGAACAAATATCTCTTGTTCTTTGATATCCTTTACTCCAATTTTTTCACCTGTTTTTTCATCTCTATCATGAACTATTAATCTAATTTTTATTTTTAAATTTACAGAATATGTCAAGCCTCTTTCCATACACTCTCTAATTGTGTATCTAGGCTTACCTATTTCACTACTGACATATTCAAGTGAAAGTCTATTTTGCGGATCGTGAATAGGAAAAATAGATTTAAATACTTTTTCGATTCCGCTTTCGGTTTGTGAATTATCAAGATTTAAAAAATGATCAAAACTCTTTTTTTGTAATTGTAATAAATTTGGAACATCAATCTCTTTAGCAACATTAGAAAAATCTACCCTAAGACGATTTCCAGAATAAAGGCTATTTAGCATTTTATTACCTCTATAGAATAGTTAATTGAAAGAACGTCGTAAAAACGACAATGGAGTTGGAAGCGAGAAAATCTCGCTTCTACAAAATTGTAAATTATTTAAGTTCGACTTTGGCGCCAGCTTCTTCAAGTTGTTTTTTAGCTGCTTCAGCTTCTTCTTTGCTCGCACCTTCTTTAAGAACTGATGGAGTACCTTCAACAGCATCTTTAGCCTCTTTAAGACCAAGACCAGTTAAAGCACGAACAACTTTAATTACTTCTATTTTTTTAGCACCACTATCAACTAAAACGATATTGAAATCAGTTTTTTCTTCAGCAGCTTCAGCAGCACCTCCAGCAACAGCACCAGCTACCATAACAGGAGCAGCACTTACACCAAATTTTTCTTCAAATTCTTTTACTAATTCACTTAGTTCAAGAACTGATAAATTTGAAATAAACTCTAATACATCTTCTTTAGTTATTGCCATTTTAATTCTCCTAAATTTTATTTTTTAAATTAAGCAGATTGCTCTTTTTTCTCTTTAAGCGCATTTAAACCAATAGTGAAATTTTGAATTGGCGCATTCCAAACTTGTAGTAGCATAGCAATAAGCTCGTTGCGAGACGGCATTTTTGACAATGCAACAACTTTAGATACAGGAGCAACCTCACCATCAATATAAGCTGTCTTGATTTTAAATAGATCTTTATTAGCTTCTTCAAATTTAGCTACAACTTTAGTAACCGCTAGTTGGTCTTCGCCCCATACAAAGATATTTGTATCTTTAAGCTCCATACCATCTTTAGCAGAGTTATTCAAAGCTATTTTTGCTAAAGTGTTTTTAATAACTTGAACTTTTACATTTTGCTCTTTAGCAGCAATTCTTAACGCCTCAAGTTTTTTAACACTTAAACCTCTATAGTCACATACTACTATAGCTTCGCTAGCTTTAAATTCAGCCTCAAGGTTTGAAATAATTTCAGCTTTTTCGTTTCTAGTCACTTTCATTCTCCTTTCCGACCGGTGATTTCAAGCAGAGAGAGCGAAAATACGCTCAATTAAGCTTACGCCTCGGCTATCTCCAATCTAAGATAAAAATATTAATTATTTAAGATCCATAAGCTCTTGAGTTTCAAGAGATATAGATGGACTCATTGTTAAAGATAGTGCTGCCGATTTAATATATTTACCTTTTGCAGCTGCAGGTTTATGTTTATTTATCATCTTAATAAAGGCAGAGATATTATCATTTAGCTGCTCTTTTGTAAAGCTAACTTTACCTAGACCAGCATGAATATTTCCTTGTTTATCAACACGGAAGTTAACTTGACCACCTTTAGCATTTTTAACAGCCTGAGCAACATCCATAGTTACTGTACCAGTTTTAGGATTTGGCATTAAGCCTTTTGGTCCTAAAAGACGACCAATTTTACCAACTAAGCCCATCAAATTTGGAGTAGCAATAAGCACATCAAAATTGATAACTCCCTTAGCAATTTCATCAACAAAATCCTCAGCGCCAACTATATCAGCACCAGATGCTTTAGCTTCATCAGCCTTAGCATCTTTAGCAATTACTGCTACTCTTACAGTTTTACCAGTACCAGCAGGTAAAACTACTGAACCACGAACCATTTGATCAGCATGTCTAGGATCAACATTTAATTTAAGTGCTATTTCAACTGTTTCATCAAATTTAGCTGAAGCAAGTGTTTTAACTGTCGATATAGCTTCATCTAAATTATAAATTTTATTTGAATCTACTTTCTTAAGTAGTTCTGCAAATCTCTTTGTAGTTTTTTTTGACATTAATTTCTCCGCATTTTTAAAGTGCTACCACTAATTTTAAATCCTAGTGGTAAGGATTAATCTACTACAGTTATACCCATAGAACGAGCTGAACCAGCTATAATTTTAGCAGCTTGCTCTCTATCTTTTGTATTCATATCAACTATTTTTTTATCAACAATCTCAAGAATTTGAGCTTTTGTTAACTTGCCAACTTTATTTTTAAGCGGATTATCCGCACCTTTAGTGATGCCAGCAGCTTTTTTGATTAGATCAGTCGCTGGTGGTTGTTTTGTGATAAATGTAAAGCTTTTATCTGCATAAACAGTGATAACAACTGGAATATTATAACCAGCCATATCTTTTGTTCTTTCGTTAAATGCTTTACAAAATTCCATAATATTTACACCTTTTTGACCTAGAGCAGGACCAACTGGTGGACTTGGATTTGCTTTTGTAGCTGCAATTTGCAATTTAATTTCACCTACAACTTTTTTAGCCATAAACTATCTCCTTAGACTATCTTTTCAACTTGTGAATACATAATTTCAACAGGTGTACTTCTACCAAATATTGATACATTTAAGCGAAGTTTACCATGAACCATATCATACTCTTCTACAGTTGCGTTAAAGTTTGCAAATGAGCCTTCTGTAACACGAACAATTTCGCCAGTTTCAAATGAAATTTTTGGTTTAGGCGCTGCTCTTTTACTAACCTTTTCTAAAATAAGATTTATATCTTTATCACTCAAAGGTGTAGGTTTCTTTGCTTCACCAATAAATCTGCCAACCTTAGGAAGAGACTGAATTTTGTGCCAAAGTGCAGTATCAAGATCCAAATAAGCGAAAGCATAACCTGGATATAGGCTTCTTTCATTAATCTTTTGCTTTCCATTTTTAATCTCAATTACATCTTCAGTAGGAACGATAACTTCTAAAAGTTTCTCTTCAATACCATGATCTTTTACTAGATTTTCAATGGCTCTTTTGACACTCATCTCACTACCTGCATAAGTTTGAATAGCATACCACTTATGTGCCATAATATGTCCTTATACAAGCTTAGAAACAGAAAATGACATAATTAAATCAACCAAAGCCAAAAATAAAGAAACTATAGTCACAACAGCAAAAACTGTTATAAAAGCATTTCTAATCTGCTCTTTGGTAGGAAATATAACCTTGCCAACTTCTGCACGTGATAATTTTAAATAACTTATAAACTTTTCCATATCTAACCTTTTGTGGCAGGGCAAGAGGGATTCGAACCCCCAACCATCGGATTTGGAATCCGGCGCTCTACCGTTGGAGCTATTGCCCTATATAAATACAGCTAAGAAGTTAGCTTATTTTAGCTTAACTTCTTTATGAACTGTATGTTTTTTTAATCTTGGACAATATTTTTTAAGCTCTAACTTTTCAGTTTTTGTTTTGCTATTTTTGGTTGTTGTGTAATTAATATCATTACATTCAGAACACTTTAAACCAATTTTAACTCTATTTGCACTTGCCATATTTTTTCCTTAAAAAGGGTGCAAATTAATTTCGCACCCATAAGTTAAATTACTTAATAATTTTAGACACAACGCCAGAACCAACAGTTCTACCACCCTCACGGATAGCAAATCTTGTACCCTCTTCTAGCGCAACTGGAGCAATAAGTTCAACAGTTATTTTTAGGTTATCGCCAGGCATAACCATCTCTGTACCTTCTGGTAGAGTGATTGAACCAGTAACATCTGTTGTTCTTACATAAAATTGTGGTCTATAGTTATTAAAGAATGGAGTATGACGACCGCCTTCTTCTTTAGTTAAGATATATACTTCACCTTCAAATTGTGTATGTGGAGTGATAGATTTTGGCTTACATAGAACCATACCTCTTTCAACATCTTCTTTTTTAGTACCACGTAATAGAACGCCTACATTATCGCCAGCTTCACCTTGATCCATCTCTTTTCTAAACATTTCAACACCAGTAACTGTTGTTGTTTGAGTATCACGGATACCAACGATTTCAATAGTATCACCAACTTTCACAACACCTTTTTCAATTCTACCTGTAACAACTGTACCACGACCAGAAATTGAGAATACATCTTCAATTGGCATTAAGAAATCTTTATCAGTTGCACGAACTGGAGTTGGAATATAGCTATCAACTGCATCCATAAGAGCCATAATTTTAGCTGACCACTCACCATCTATACCAGCTTTAGCTTCTTCAAGCGCTTGAAGAGCAGAACCGCTAACAATTGGAGTGTCATCACCTGGGAAATCATATTCACTTAGAAGTTCACGAATTTCCATTTCAACTAACTCTAAAAGTTCAGCATCATCAACCATATCAGCTTTGTTCATGAAAACAACGATATATGGAACACCAACTTGGCGAGATAATAGTATATGTTCACGAGTTTGTGGCATTGGGCCATCAGCTGCAGAAACAACTAGGATAGCGCCGTCCATTTGAGCAGCACCAGTAATCATATTTTTAACATAGTCGGCGTGACCTGGACAGTCAACATGTGCATAGTGGCGATTTGTTGTTTCATATTCAATATGAGAAGTAGCAATTGTAATACCTCTCTCTTTTTCTTCTGGAGCATTATCGATATTATCGTAATCTTTAAGCTCTGCAAGACCTTTTCTTGATAAAACAGCAGAAATAGCAGCTGTTAGTGTAGTTTTACCATGGTCAACGTGACCGATAGTACCAATATTTACGTGTGGCTTATTTCTTGAAAACTTCTCTTTAGCCATTGTATCCTCCGTTATAAAATTCAACTTTTATACTTAAAGTTTGTATTTTTTGTATTTCTTATTTCTACTTTTATGGAGCTCATAGCGGGACTTGAACCCGCGACCTCTTCCTTACCAAGGAAGTGCTCTACCTCTGAGCCATATGAGCGTTTCTAGATATGGAAACTTCAGCTTGGCAAAACAGAGTTATACTAAAATTATACAAACACCGAAAAACTAAAAAATGACTAAGATTAACTGCAGAATAGAATATAAATTCAAAAAAACAGCTCCCAGTCAAATTTAAATGGAGCGGGAAACGGGACTCGAACCCGCGACCCTCAGCTTGGAAGGCTGATGCTCTAGCCAACTGAGCTACTCCCGCGTATAGCAATGGTGGTGAGACGTGGATTCGAACCACGGAAGACATAGTCAGCAGATTTACAGTCTGCCCTCGTTGGCCACTTGAGTATCTCACCCTAAGTAATTAAAATAATGATTGCTATATGTATCTGGTCAAACACTGTAAAGATAAATGGAGCTGGTGAACGGAATCGAACCGCCGACCTACTGCTTACAAGGCAGTTGCTCTACCGGCTGAGCTACACCAGCACCTTTAACTTGTGAGCTGGAATTATAGCTAATTTTATTTTATTTGTCAAGGGTTTTTTGAATAATTATAAAAAATTTCGCCAATTTTTTTTATAATCGGCGAAATTTAGTATTTAGAATTTATTTTTATTTATATTAGCAAGCATCCCTTCACTCATCTCTTCAACATTATTTGAGATACTAGCTATTTTAGTAGTTTCTTCATAATTGCGTTCTGTACCATTCTCTATAGCGCTCATAGCTTCGTTTATTTGATTGATTGCTGCAGTTTGTTCGTTAATGCTAGCACTCATATCAGTAATACTTTGAGTTAAAATATTTACATTAGCTTCAATTTCAGTTAGAGATTTGCCAGTTTTTTCAGCTAATGTTCTAACTTCATCGGCCACAACTGAAAATCCTCTACCATGTTCACCAGCACGAGCAGCTTCTATAGCAGCATTTAGAGCAAGTAAATTTGTTTGTTCAGCTATATCTTTAATGATAATAATAATATTTTTAATATCATCACTTTGCTTTATAACCTCATTTGCTCTTTCATTTATAGAATTCATTGAGCTGCTTAACTCCTCTACGGCTGCGGCACTCTCTTGTAAAGATGCTGCTTGAAGTTTTGATGATTCATTTAATTTATCAATTCCATCTTTCATATTGTGTGATGCTTCATATAGTGTTTGACTGGATTTTTGTGATAGGCGTAGCATCGCTACAGTAGCATCACCTAACTCATTTACACCATCAGCCATTTTAAGAAGATAGTGTTTTAAATTCTCATTTGAAGCTCTTTGAGTATAGTCATGCTCTGAGTATTTGGCTATAATTTTAACTATCTCATTTATATTTTTTTCAAGTGCTAAGGCCATGTTGTTTAGCGTCTCTTGTAGTTGTTTCATTAGTGGAGAGTCGCAATTGCTATTTAAACGCACATTAAAACTACCTTGAGATAGCTCTTTTAGAGTTTTTACTGTTTCATTAATAAATTTACGCTCAGAGCCGATTTGAATGCGTAAATTTGATATATTTTGGTTAATCATCTTAGCTATTACGCCAAATTCATCTTTTGAGTTAATATCTATAGTCTTGCAATCATCTTTTTCATGTCCAAGGAAAGCAAAAAATCCTCTAAGTCCATCACTAACTGGCTCAATTTGAGCTATCTTTTTACGAAGAACAATAGAACCAAGCACAATCACGATAATGTTAATAATGAATAATCCTAAAACAGCATCAAAATATAGTGTAGTTTTATCGATTTTAGATTGCACTTCTTGATCTGTTCTGTTCTTAAGCATCACAAAAAACTCATCAATTGGCTCCATAATTTTAGCTTTTTCAATGTGATATTCTTTAGAATGAGTTAAATCAATTGCTAGGCCTACATCTGGCTGACCTATGATGGTGTATTGACCATTACTATCCATAAATTTACCCATTACCGCATTCATAGCTCTAGTTTCGATATCTACTAAGTAATTTGAGCGAGCCTCAGACTCTTTTAATTTATCTAGCTCGGCTCTACTAAAGCCTAACGCTTCCATTTTTTTAGTCAAAGCAATTGTCTCGTTACTATCTGGGCGAGGCTTTTGGCCTGTTGCTGCTACAAAATCCCAATAAATTCTTTCATAATTCATAGGTCTTGGAACTTTACCATTTCTAATATCTAATATAGTATTATACTGGTCAATATAGCGACTATCACCTGTAACGCTATAAGTACGAGCTAATCTAGTTAAATCATCAGAACTTTGGCGAAGTTCATCAGCTAGTATATATGACTGATATCTTCTCTCAGATGCCTCTATAAGCTCATCTTGTACACCAATCACTCCAAGTAGAGCGACTAAATTTAAAACGACTATAGTAATAATCGCACCAAAAATAGCATAAAACAAGGTAGTGAATTTCATGAAAATCCTTAAAAATAGTAAAATTGCGATTTTGTTATAATACAAACATTGTAGTTAAATATTGCTTAAGTTTATGGGTAAATATTAATAATTTATTTAAAGAATTTTAACTTAGCGTGAGAAAACTCACGCAATAAATATAATTGAGTTTATAAACTCTCTTTGATCTCTATAGTAGTGATTTTATCCCCTTGTCTAATCGCATCTAAAACACTCTTGCTCTCATCATCTATCAACTCGCCAAATATAGTATGGACGCCATTTAGATGTGGCTGAGCGCTATGGCATACGAAAAATTGGCTACCTCCTGTATCTCTGCCAGCGTGCGCCATGCTTAGGCTACCTCTATTATGTTTGCGTTTTTGACCGACACATTCGCATTTGATTCTCCAACCTGGGCCACCAACTCCATTGCCATACGGGCAACCACCTTGGATAACGAAATTTGGTATAACCCTATGAAAATTTAATCCATCATAAAATCCAGATTTAGCTAATTCTACAAAGTTAGCTACGGTTTGCGGGGTCTCATCTGGATATAGCTCGGCTATCATATCGCCTTTATCTGTTTTGATAACTGCGAATTTACATTTAGATAATTCATTGGCATCTATATCATATATTTTTAACTCTTCCATTAATTCTCCTTATTCTATATTTGTATATACTGCTTGGATATCATCGTCATCATCAAGCTTATCTAAAAGCTTTTCAATCTCGCTAAGCTCCTCATCATTGAGCGAAATTGTGGAATTTGGAATGTATTGTAAGCTACCTTTTTTAAGCGTTAAATTACACTTCTCAATCCCATCGCTAAGCGTGCCAAAGCTCTTATAATCACCATATATCATCAAGCTATTTTCACCTTGTTCTAATAGCTCAAGACCATAATCTATAAGCTCTAATTCTAACTCTTCTAGATCGCCACTTGGTAACTCTACTTCAAATACCGCCTTACGACTAAACATAAAGCTAAGGCTACCACTTGGCAAAATCTCTCCACCATTTTTGTTAAATATAGCCTTTACATTTGCTACTGTCCTAGTGGCATTATCAGTAGCTGCTTCTACGATGATTTGAACGCCGTGAGCAGCCTTACCATCATAAAATATAGTTTTGATATCGCTACTATCTTTGCCACTTGCCCTTTTGATTGCTGCGTCAATATTATCTTTTGGCATATTTTGAGCTTTGGCTGTAGCTATGGCTGAGCGGAGTTTTGGGTTCATATCTGGATCGCTTCCACCCTCTTTGGCCGCTACTGTGATCGCTTTAGCTAATTTTGGGAATAACTTGCTCATCTTATCCCATCTAGCCTCTTTACTAGCTCTTCTATACTCAAATGCTCGTCCCATTTTTGTCCTTTTGGATTTTCTAAGGCGGTAATTATATCAAAAAATCGTTAAATTTTAATTAGCTATATAATTATATAATTTTTAAAATCTCAATTAAATTTAGGATAAATCGTGAAATTTGAAGTTAAAAATATCAATTGCCAAAGTTGTGTAAATTTGATTAAGAATTCTCTTGAAGATGAATTTGGCACTATTATCATTGATTTAACAAGTGAGCCAAAAATTCTTACTATAGATATAAATAGTGATGAGATTAAGGCTAAATTTATAGATGAGCTAAATGAGCTTGGCTTTGAAGTTATTAAAGAAATTTAGGAATTTACTTGAATAAGATTGAGTTAAAAATCAGCGGAATGAGCTGTGTAAATTGTGCAAATTCTATTAAAAAATCAGCACTAAAAATCCCGGGAATAAAGTCTGCAAATGTAGATTTTAACACTCATTGTGCTGTATTTGAATATGATCAAAATGCTGATATAGAAGCATTAAAAAATAAAATTATTAAACTTGGTTTTGGTATTGCAAACAATCAAGATGAGCTTGAAAATGCTCAAAATAAAGAATTAAAAAATTACCAAAATAAATTTATAATCTGTTCTATAATTAGCGCAGCTCTTATGTGGGCAGAGATGAGTAAATCCAATCCTATACCTATGCCATTTATGATTGCTTTGGCTTGTATTGGGATATTTTATTGCGGATCTAGTTTTTACTCTCATGCATTAAAGAGCTTAAAAGAGCATAATTATGATATGAATGTACTTATATTTTTGGGTACTTTTTGCGCATTTTGCTACTCTATTTTTGCTACAATTTTTCATAATCAAATTCCAACAAATCTAAACTATCTATATTTTAGCGGTGCGACAATGATTATAACCTTTGTCTTGCTTGGCAAATATTTAGAAAATAAAGCCAAAGCCACTGCTTCATCTTACCTAAAATCTTTAATAAATCTAAGCCCAACCAAGGCTTTTATCATCTCTAGCGATGGGAGTACCAAAGAGACTTTAGCTAGTAGTCTCAAAATCGGAGATATAGTTTTAGTCAAAACTGGCTCTATAATTCCATGTGATGGCATTATAGAAAATGGAGGTGCTGAGATAGATACAAGTGCAATAAATGGCGAAAGTATGCCAGTTTATAAAAGCACTGGTCAGATGGTATATAGTGGTACTCTAAACTGCAATGGCCATATATTAATAAAAGTTACTAAAAGTCCAAATGATACCTTACTGGCTCAAATTTTAAATCTTATTCAAAACGCAGCTAGTAAAAAGCTATCTATCTCACGCATAGCTGATAAAGTAGCAAATATTTTCATCCCTTTAGTAATAGCTGCTTCTGTGGCTACATTTTGTATCTGGGCTAGTTTTGGTATGGAATTTAATGGAATTTTAAGTGCTATTTGCGTGCTTATTATCTCATGTCCTTGTGCCTTAGGACTTGCTACGCCAATTGCTATAGTTTGTGCTATATCACTGGCTTTGAAGCATTCAATTTTGATTAAAAATCCAGTTGCCCTAGAGCAATTCAATGATATTAAATTTGCCGTATTTGATAAAACTGGAACCATCACAGCAGCAGATATAAGCGTAATAGAAACCAGTCTTAATAAAAATGATTTATCCATAGTAGCCAATATCTCAGCACTAAACTCGCACCCAGTTTCAAATGCGATTACAAACTACGCCAAAGAGCTAATCAATGTCAAATTTCAAAGTAAATTTGAGTATATTAGCGGGCTTGGAATTAAAAGCGATAATGTTTTAATAGGCAATGAAAGATTACTAAATTTAAATTTAATATCCATAGACAAAAATCAAAAAGCCATAATAGAGCAAAAAATGGATATTGGCTATGGGGTTATCTTAGTAGCGATTAATGGCAAATTTAGCGGATATATCGCAATTAGCGATACTATAAAGCCTGAGGCAAAAGAGGTTATAAAGAGCCTAAAATCACAAAATATAACCCCAGTAATTTTAAGCGGAGATAGTCATAAAATCAGTAATCTAGTAGCCAAAGAGCTTGATATAGATATGGTTTATAGTGAGGTTTTACCACATCAAAAATATGAGATAATAGAAGATTTAAAAAAATCAGGAAAAGTCGCATTTATAGCAGATGGGATCAACGATGCTGCTGCTTTAAGGGCTGCTGATATCTCTATAGCGATGAACTCTGGAAGCGATCTAGCTAAAAATAGCGCCGATATAATCTTAATGCAAAATAGTCTAAATGGAGTTATAAAAAGCATAAATCTAGCCAAAAAAAGCAACACTACTATAAAACAGAATTTAACTTGGGCGTTTGGATATAATACGATTTGTATTCCAATTGCTGCTGGAATTTTAGAGCCATCTTTTGGAATTCATCTTACACCGATGTGGGCAGCACTTGCTATGAGTCTAAGCTCTATTAGCGTAGTTTTAAACTCTTTAAGATTAAAACTAGCTAGAATTTAGATTATGTTTATTCACATAGATCTTGATGCATTTTTTATCAGTGCAGCTGCAACAATAGATAAAAGCTTAATTGGTAAAAAAGCCGCCGTAGCAAGTGGAAGTAAATTTGATATATTTGGCGACTATCATGAGTATGGCATAATTTTAAGCGCTACTTATGAAGCTCGTGCTATAGGAATTAACTGCACTATGCACTCAAGTTTAGCTAAAAAACTCTGTCCTGATTTAATCATAGTTCCAACAGATTTTGAGCTATATCATAAATTATCAAATTCTCTTTATAATTTATTGCTTAATTATACTGATGAAATTGAGAAGTATAGTATTGATGAGTATTTTATAGATCTTGCTGGAACAAAATATGATATTAATCCTTTAGTATTTGCTAATAAGCTTAAATTTGAGATAAATAATAAACTAAATTTACCTTGTAGTATAGGAATTGCGCCAAATAAACTACTAGCTAAGCTTGCAACCAATCTAGCAAAACCTAGCAAAATATATCAAATAAATAGTCCCCAAGAGATAGAAAATCTACAAATTTCCAAGCTTCCAGGAGTAGGTAAATCTCTTTATAAAAGCTTACAAAAATATGGAGTTACTACTATTAAAGATGCTCTAAATGCCAAGCATATATTTGACAAACTTGGCAAATATGCCATAAATCTTTATAGCTCTTTAAATTTACTCCATCAAGACAAAATTATTAAAAATCAGCCACGAAAATCTCTAGCTATAGCTAGAAGCTTTGCCCCAATTAAAAATAGAGATGATATCAATAAAAGATTAATGACTCTATGTAGGCATCTATATTTTGAAGTAGCCTCACTTGCTTTAACCCCAAGCAGGATCGAGCTAAAACTTCGCTATAAAGGACAAGAGCAAATAAGCATAAGCACTACTATTAATACTAACTTTACTCACAAATTTTTAGAACAGATTACTAAAGAGCTATTTATAAACTTAGATAAATTTAAAGAGTATGAGATAAACTATCTAAGTCTTTGTGCGGCTGGATTTGATAAGCAGCAACAGCGATCTTTATTTGATACTCAAAGTCCAAAAAATAGCAAAATTAGTACTGCCATAATGCAAATTCAAAAAAAATATGGTGTAGATGCTATTAAAAGCCTATCTGAGTTTTAAGCAAAATTTAGCTAAAATCAGCAAAAAATTTAAGGAAAATTATGAAAGTAGCCGATGCGTACTCTATGATTTGTATGGTTTTTGCTAGTAATTTTGCTAATGCAATCACTGATGAAGCAATCAAAAAACTACAGCCAACTTGGATGATAAAAACCCAAAATCTAGAAAATGAAAAGGGTAACGCCCTGCTAGCTAGAGCTTTAATGCACTGCAAAGCTGAGGAGATTGCTGCAGATTTGGATAATTTTAAAGTTGCGTGCTCACTAAAATTTTTTAGGCAAGTTAGCGATGAAGAGATAGAGCATTTATATAAACAGCTTAACTTTGATAAGCCATTTACTAACTTACGCGCTACCCATGTTTCAAATATGTTTGCTTTACTTGGCGTTATATTTAAAAATAATACAAATGAAAAAACTCATACAATTCTTGGAATGTATTTGGTTGATTTTTTCCTACCTAGTTTGGTGTTATTTGCTAAATTTCTGCGTTATAATGCCAAAACTCCATATTATCAAGCTATGGGCGAATTTATAATGGATTTTATAAAAACTCTTAAGACAAATTTGGGGTTAAAAATTGACGTTAAATAGTTGGAATTTAATCTATTTAAATATGGATCCAGTGGCATTTAGCCTATTTGGATTAAATATACACTGGTATGGAATTATGTATGTTTTAGCCTTGCTAGTAGCGCTTTGGATGGCTAAATTTTTTGTTAAAAAAGACAAACTACCAATCTCAAATTCGCTTTTAGATAGCTACTTTTTCTGGGTTGAAATAGGTGTGATTTTAGGCGCTAGGCTAGGCTATATCATCATTTATGACCCAAATACCCTATACTATCTTACTCAACCTTGGCAGATATTTAATCCGTTTATAAATGGCGAATTTGTAGGTATTCGTGGAATGAGCTATCATGGTGCTGTTGTTGGATTTATTATTGCGACTCTTCTGTTTTGCTATAAATTTAAGCAAAATATCCTTTTATATCTTGACCTTGTAGCAATTAGTGTGCCATTAGGTTATATCTTTGGTAGAATTGGAAATTTCTTAAATCAAGAGTTAATTGGTCGTACTACTGATGTGAGCTGGGGTGTAGTAAGTGCAGGCGTATTACGCCATCCTAGCCAACTTTATGAAGCTGTGCTTGAAGGACTAGTGATATTTATTATTTTATATTTTTACCGTATTTATAAACGATTTAACGGTGAATTAATTGCCCTTTATGCAATGCTTTATCCAATTATGCGATTTATTTGCGAGTTTTACCGTGAGCCTGATTTTGGTATTGGGTTTGTCGCATTTGGGCTAAGTATGGGGCAAATTCTCTCTATCATTATGTTTGGCTTTGGTCTTTGGCTATATATTTGGCTTAAGTGG
Organism: Campylobacter sp. P0103; assembly: GCF_002139545.1. Taxonomy (NCBI): domain Bacteria; kingdom Pseudomonadati; phylum Campylobacterota; class Epsilonproteobacteria; order Campylobacterales; family Campylobacteraceae; genus Campylobacter; species Campylobacter sp. P0103. Next base: position 518,198 of record NZ_MJKG01000001.1, read on the forward strand.
GTAAAAAAGTAGCTTAGAGATATTCTGTATTTATCCACTTTAAGCTCTTTAAGTTGTCATTAAAAGTAAATATAATTAAATTATCTATTTTTTAGTGATTCTTTTAATATATTTTTAATATCTTTAGTTATCTCTTATTCACTCTCAATCATCTCATAAAGTTTAAATCCAGCCTCGATAATTGCATGTAGCTCAGGCTTTGTTGTTCGCCATCTTTGTAGTGTTCTAGTAGTTGTGCGTAGTATTCGCGCTTTATCTTGCATTGTGTATTTTATCAAAATAAATTAATAACTTTGTATCCAAACAAAAATTTAAATATTACTTAATAATTTTTATTATAAATTTAAACTCAATGTCTTATAATTCATACTGCTGACTTTACAAAAATGATTAAAATGTTTAAGGCATGGGGGTTGTCATTGGTCGTCCTACTTTAGAACAAGTTGATATGGAAACTTGTCAAAAAGAAATTGTAGACACCGTAAAACCAGAATAATCTTTTCGAACCTAGATTTCTAGGCTTGGTTTTATCCAATTTTATTTCAATGCCTTTCAATTTCGTTTTATAATAATAGCTAAATTTAACTAAAATTCACCGGATCGATATCAGGTAAGGCGACATAATCTCTAGCAATTTTACTAGCCTTTAATAGCGGAGTATGAGTAGCAGATCGTAAAAGTATCTGATAGCGGTGCTTAGATGCTATCAACTCTATGATGCACTTACCATACCCTACTATCTCTAGATCGGCCATACTCTTTAGCTTGCCTAAAATTTGCTGCATTTTACTCACGGCCTTAGATTCATCTTTATCTTCAATTTTAATACGCAAAAGCCTCATAAATGGTGGATATAGCCCCTCTCGCACAGCCATCTCATCAGCAATAAAACGATCAAATTCATCCATATATTCAGCAAAAAACTCACACTTTAATCCTTGGATAATCACCCTGCCATAGTTAGCACGCCCCGCACGCCCCGCTACTTGCATAGCTAGAGCCAGACTCTTGCTTCTAGCTTGATAATCACTATAATCTAAATGCTCATCAAGCCCCATAATGATAGCAAGGCTAACATTATGATAATCATGCCCTTTGCTTAACATCTGAGTACCGACAATTATATCAATTTTATATTCATTAAAATTTTTAAGAAGAGTTGTTAGTTTTTTTTGTGTAGTAATCTCATCACGGTCAAATTTTGCCACATTTGCAAGCGGAAAATACTCTTTAATCTGAGCGACTAACTCACTAGTTCCAATTTTACGAGACTCTAGCATATCGCTACTACACTGAGCGCAAACACTAGGAATCATACAAGCAAATCCACAGTAATGACATCTCATTGCCCTATTTTTTTTATGTAAGCTTAGGGCAATAGAACAGTATGGACACTGCATACTTTGGCCACACTTTTGACAAATTAGAAATTTAAAATTCGCTCTAGTTGGTAAAAATATTATTACCTGTTTTTTAGCCTGCAAGGCTTGTGAAATCTCACCTAAAATTAACTCATTTAATCCTGTTGGACTATGATCATAGATATAGTCTTTTTGTGATGCGTAAAATCTTCCTTTTAGCCTAAAATTCGGAAATTTAGCATAGCTATTTAGACTTGGTGTAGCACTTCCTAAAATACATTTTATCCCCATTTTATTTGCAATATAAATAGCTAAATCTTTAGCATTATAGTATGGGTCGCTGTTGCTTTTATAACTCTCATCATGTTCTTCATCAACTACAATTAACCCCAAATCACTAAAAGGCAAAAATAGCGCTGAGCGTGCACCTGCGATTAGGCGAATTTTGCCTTGACTAAACTCACTTAGCAAATTTTGCTTTTTTTTAGGTGTGATTTTAGAGTGCCACACACCTACGCTATCTCCAAAATATGCTTCTAAGCGCTCTTGCATCTGCGGTGTAAGAGAAATTTCAGGCATTAAAAATAATGCTTGTTTACCTAGGTTTAAATACTCACGAATTAAGCTAATATATATCTCGCTTTTACCGCTTCCTGTATCGCCAAAAAGCAAACTAATAGGATTTTTTTTAATAAATTTAGCAGCTTCAAGCTGTAGAGGGCTTAAATTTGGCGCTTTGATAAAACTACACTTTGATTTGCCATAATGGCTAAAAGGTTCAAATAATCCTAATGAAACACCAATTTCGCAGGTATAGTAATAACTAATAAATTTAGCCAGTGTAATTTGTAGCTGTGTAAAGGTTAAATTTAACCGCTCAATAACTGGCAATGTTTTAAAATCTGGCTTTGGTACTGCTTTTATTATACAACCATTTTGAGTTTTATTTCTTAGCTTTATAGTAACTATTTCAAATTCATTTAGCGCGCACTGACTCTCATATGTAAGCGGAGCTAAATTTGCACCTATTATGGCAATCTCATAGTAGTTCATAGTTTTAGTTTATCGCAAATTTCTTGTGGGCTTAGGCAATTTATAGTAGCATTGCTATCATAGCTAAATCTCACGCTATTATCAAAAACTAAATTTTGATTATCAATACTCCACTTGTGCAAATTTAACTCAGTTAAAATTTGCGAATTTAAAACTGGTTCTTGCACTTTAGCACTAAGCAAAAGAGCGGTTTTTTGGTGGAGAATATTTGCTTGAATTGTAGCTATATCGGTTTTGATTTTGAGTAAATTTGCATCATCTTTACTAAAAAATAGCCTTGGCACTGCTATTGCTAACAAAACACCAAGGATAATAATAACAAATGTTAATTCAATTAAGCTAAATGCTTTTATCATGAGTTAGGGCTTTGTCTATATTGCCAAGAATCGAGCTTAGCTCATTTTTTTGCTCATAATTTTCATAGCACTTTTGAATAAAGGCAGTAAGCAAAGCCTTGATAGTAAGGAGATTTTTATCATCCAAATAGTGTCGTAACTCTTCCTCAAAATAGTCAGCAAATTCATCATCAAGAGTAATATTAAAATCTTTACTAGCTATATTTAAAGAGATTTGTCTCATCGACCAAGCACAGCCTCAACTTGCTTTAATAAATCATCGCTAGCTAGGTCTTGATTTTTTAGCTCCTCTTCAAGCCTCATTATTTGATTTGATTTAGCTTCGTTTTGTGCTTTAACGCTAATTAATTCATTTCTTAAAGCCTCATTAGCTTCGCATACTTCTTCATATTTTAGCATCAGCTCAGTTACTTTTGAAGCTAGATTATTTAAAACCTTTCCGTTTTCTAACATTACAAATCCTTATTTTATGGTGATTAAAGTAGATAATTTTATCATATTTTTTGTAAATATGGGCTAAATTTTAGCTATTTTTTAGCAATTTTAGTGTAAGAAATTTAAAATTTTGGTTAAATAAAAAATGGTAAAATCGCCAAAAATTAAGGCAAGAATATGGACAAATTCGATTTAAATAGTAAATTTTCACCTAGTAAAGACCAGCAAAACGCCATTAACAATATTGTAAACGCATTTAAAAATGGTGCAAAGTATAGTGTATTACTAGGCGTAACAGGTAGTGGCAAGACATTTACCATGGCAAATGTAATAAAGCAGTTAAATATCCCAACACTAATTATGACACACAATAAATCCCTAGCCGCTCAGCTATATAGTGAATTTAAAGGCTTTTTCCCACACAATCATGTGGAGTATTTTATAAGTTACTATGACTACTATCAGCCTGAGGCATATATCCCAAGACAAGATTTATTTATAGAAAAAGATAGCGCTATAAACGATGAACTAGAGCGCCTAAGACTATCAGCTACAGCAAATTTACTCGAACACGATGATACTATCGTGATAGCTAGCGTATCAGCAAATTATGGTCTAGGTAATCCAGCCGAATACAAAGGTATGGTTATTACTTTAGAGCGTGATATGCGAATTAGCCAAAAAGAACTGCTTTTAAAGCTAGTTGATATGGGTTATAAAAGAAATGATAGCTACTTTGATAGGGCTGATTTTCGTGTAAATGGTGATGTAGTAGATATCTATCCGGCATATTTTTGCGATGAAGCTATTAGACTAGAGTTTTTTGGTGATGAAATTGAAGAGATTTATCACTTTAACGCATTAGAGAATAAAAAAACTAAAAATTTAAATAAATTTATTCTATACGCAACAAGTCAATTTGTAGTCGGAGAAAATCGCTTAAAAGAAGCGATTAAGGGGATTGAGGCTGAACTAGATGAAAGACTTAAATTTTATGAAAATCAGGGGCGAATGGTTGAATATCAACGACTTAAGCAACGGGTTGAATTTGATCTAGAAATGCTAGCTACCACTGGAAGCACAAAGGGCGTAGAAAACTATGCTAGATATCTTACCGGTCAAAAAGCAGGAGAAACGCCATACTCGATGTTTGATTATTTTGAAATGAATGGACAAGATTATCTAATTATAGTTGATGAAAGCCATGTTAGCTTGCCACAATTTCGTGGAATGTACGCAGGCGATAGAAGTAGAAAAGAGATCTTAGTAGAGTATGGATTTAGACTACCTAGCGCACTAGATAATAGACCGCTGAAATTTGATGAGTTTATAGCCAAAAAAGGGAAATTTCTCTTTGTCTCTGCTACGCCAAATGAGTATGAAATTCAGCTAGCAAACAATCATATATATGAGCAAATTTTACGCCCAACTGGCCTGCTAGATCCTGAAATTGAGGTAATTAGTAGTGATAATCAAGTTGAAGTTCTTTATGATAGAGCAAAAGCTGTAATAGAACGAGGCGAAAGAGTGCTAATAACTACTTTAACAAAAAAGATGGCCGAAGAGTTAACAAGATACTATCTAGAGCTTGGATTAAAAATCAAATATATGCACTCAGATATTGATGCTGTGGAGCGAAATGAGCTAATACGCGGTCTAAGGCGTGGGGATTATGATATTTTAGTTGGGATAAATTTACTTCGTGAGGGATTAGATCTTCCTGAGGTGAGTCTAGTAGCAGTAATGGATGCAGATAAGGAAGGATTCTTGCGTTCTAAAACTAGCTTAATCCAGACAATGGGGCGAGCTGCTAGAAATGTAAATGGCAAGGTGATTTTATTTGCTAATAAAATTACTAGTTCAATGCGTGAAGCTATTGATATTACCTCTGCACGCCGCAAATACCAAGATGAATATAATAAAGCAAATGGCATCACACCAAAAAGTGCAAGTCGCAATATCGAAGATAGTTTAAAAGAGGATGATACTATAGAGCTTTACACTAAGGCTAAAAAGCTTGAAAAGATGCCAGCTAATGAGCGTGCTAAGATAATCAAGGAGCTAAGAACTATGATGATAGAAGCTGCTAAAAATCTTGAGTTTGAAAAGGCAGCCGCACTGCGTGATGAGATTGCTAAGTTACGACAAATTTAATCATTATAATGTTTATTATTACTAGAAAATAAATAATTTTTAATAATAAACCCTCGCAATGGCTAAGCATTGCGAGTAAATTTAAGATATTAAAGATTTAAATTTAAGTTACTGTAGTAGTCTTAATATATTTTGTTGTACAGCATTTGCCTGACTCATAGCATAGCTTCCACTTTGGGCTAGTATGTTAAATTTAGAGAAGTTTGCGCTCTCACTAGCAAAGTCTACATCTCTTATTTGAGATTCAGCTGATTTTACATTTACTTGGGTAACTGTAATATTATTTATAGTAGCTACTAATTGATTTTGTACTGAACCTAGGTCAGCTCTTAGCTTGTCTAGAGTCTTTCTAGCTGCTTCAGCTACATCCACCATAGCCTGGGCACCACCATAAGTATTTACGCCACCGGCTTGAGCTGTTCCAGTAGATGCTTCGCCACCTCTAAAAAAGCCCATTGCGTTAGCCGTATCTGAAACAATTGTTCCTGCGTTCATATATTTTAAATTTACTGAAGCTTGAGCATAACCAGTTGATGCATTAGCAGCGGTTATCATAGCGTCACCAGCAGTAAAACCAGATACTAAGGATATACCACCTAAACCAACTTTAATATCTCTAGCATCTTGGCGAATAAATGTGATTTGACCCAAATAAACCGTACCAGCCGAATGCGCATCTCCAGCTAATGAAGCACCCGTTTTAGCACCAAATACAGTAGTAGCACCAGTAGATGTTGAACCAAG
>NZ_MJKG01000010.1:0-8823 GCF_002139545.1 Campylobacter sp. P0103
TTTAAATTTCCCCCCTTAATAGTTTAAATTTCCCCCCTTAATAGTTTAAATTTCCCCCCTTAATAGTTTAAATTTCCCCCCTTAATAGTTTAAATTTCCCCCCTTAATAGTTTAAATTTCCCCCCTTAATAATCCGCAAATACCCATAAAATCGAGCTTTGAAGACCCCCTAAAAATATATAAAAAAAAATAAAAAAAAACGCGCGTATGTGCATACACGCATACGCACATATATACCACAAAAAAGTTAAATTATTTTTAATTTTAGGTAAATCAAAAATCTCTGATTTTTGAACTTTTATTTATTAATACACGCTACCAAAGTAGCGTGTAATTTTAATCGGTGCAAACTTGCTACCTGCAATTCACTTCGCTACTTTGTAGCTCGTGAAGTGCGATTTGCATATGTTCGCATTCGCTCACACGACTTGCATATAATCGCTCACTTCGTTCGCTCAATGCAAGTCTCACACATTTAGGGAGAAAATTAGTGTTATTTGTGTGTTGTGTTTGATTTGCTATCCATCATCATCACCACCACAATCACAAAAAAGCACAAAAATACGCAAAAAATCATAAAAACGCAAAATTAAGCATTTTAATGGGGGGGGGTAGGGTTGATATGGGTAAAAAGATGTTTTTGGATTTAAAGGGGTATTTTGTGCGTTTATGAGTGTTTTTTTCTTTTCTCTTTTTTTCTAAGTGCGAAAAAATTGAGCGATAAAAAATAGTCAAGAGTTGCGAAGTGAAACGAGCAATCAACGAGCAGTGCAACGCACTGCGACGCTCTTGACGATTTTTTAGAGTGAGATACAATGACGCACGAAAAAAAAGAAAAGAGAAAAATCAAGCACGAGCTCAGCACACGAGCTCAGAAAGAAGCAGAATCCACCAAAAGGCGATTTTATCGATATTTGCGTATTTTTGGTTTGTTGTCTTCTTGTGTTTTGTCTTCGTTTTTGTGGATTAAGATTTTATCTATGCCGAGATCATCTTCTTCATTATGTGTTTGATCTTGCTCTGAATGTTCGATTTTATCTAATGTTCTTTTGTTATTTTCTTGCCATTTTTCGATTTTCTCTTTTAATCCAGTTCTTTTCTGTTTAATTTCTTCTAAGGCTTTCAAAGCGTGATTATATGCTTCTTTCAATGCTGGATTTTGTTCTAAAAGCTCGTGAAATCGTTGTTTTTCAGCTTTTAACTCAGATATTTCAGCGTTTTGAATTTCTATTTTTTTGTATGGTTCTTGATACAATTTATACATTTCTTCGAAAATAGCATCGTTATTGACTTTATTCCCCAAAAAGCTCTTTTTTGTGTGTTTTTCAACCAAATTTTGAAACCACGTTTCAAGCTCTTTTTTATTATCAAATCGCAATTTTTTCTTTTCAAGATTGATTTCTTGAAAGAATTCTTTGCTAAATCCTTGATTTTTACTATTTACTCGCAGTTGCTCAAGCTCTTTTTTTAACTCAGCTTTGCTTAGCTTTTCTTGTTCTAGCTCTTGATTTAAATCTTGTATTACTTTGTCTTTTTCCTTGAGCTCGGCTTCTCTTTTATCAATTCTATCATATAAGATTTCTTTGATTTTGTGTTCTCGCTCTTGTGCTTCTTGCTTGATTTTTTCGATTTCTGCGTTTAATTCAGTAATTGTTATATCTTGTTTTTCTTTTAATTCTCGTAATTTTTTGTAGTCTTCTGCGATATAAATAGATTTTTTATTATTTTCCGCTATCATCGCTTTTCGCTCGGCTTCTAAAATCTCTTTTAATCGTTTTTTTGATAGTTTTTCATCTTCTAATTCTTGATCTTTATCTTGAATTACTTGATTTTTAGCTTGTATTACATTGTCTTTAGCTTCTAATTCTTGTTTTATCGCTTTTAATTCTCGCTCTTTTTGCTTATACTCTCTGTGTTCTAATCGCTGTCTTTTACTTTCTCGCTTATCTATTCCACGCTCCATTTTTAGAATTTCGGCGATTTCTGTTTGTAGCTCTCTCAAATCTTGTGGTTTTATGTTTTCTAATCGCCATTGCTGTTTTTTGTCTTTATATGTGCAAAAATTCAAATGTGCGTGATAGTTTTTAACGGCGTATCCGTTGTCTGTGTAGTGTCCTTCATCCCTATGGATTGCGATTGCAGTGCAAGTGATATTAAATTTCTTTTCGATATGTTCGGCGACTTTTTTAACTTCATCCATTGTGTGATTGCTATTTAAATTCAACACTCCCTCCCAGTGCGAATTCTCGAATTTTGGTCTTTTACCTTTTTTCCGTTTTTCAATTTTTGCAACTTCATCGGTGAAAATTTGTTCGGCTGTTTTTTCGTGTTGCCAATATTCGTTTGGCTCTCTGTCTTTTTCTTTTAGCAGATAAGATGGCTCGTCTTCTCTGAAATTATGTTTATATGAATGTCCGCTTGACTTCTGAAAATTAATCGACGATAATGCCATTTTTTATTGATAGAAATTCTCTCGTTGAGCGATTTTTATTATATGAATTATCAAACAATCTGATTTAACTTCAGCTAAAATTCTATAATCACGAACTTTCCAACGCCAAAAATTTCCTAAATTTTTCCAATGTCCTTGAAGTTTTTCTGCGTTTTTTAGCATAGTTGGATTATCACTTTTAGCTAAAATTTCTTTAATAAAAACATTAACTTCATAGATACCTTTTGGGTCGCCTTTTACTTGTTTATTTAAGTATTTTTCTACTTTTTTATCAAAAATAATTGTTTGCATTATTTAAATTCTTTCAAAATTTTTTCTCTTATTTCTTGTGCTTCTTGCGGATTTTTTTCCGCCCATTCTTGTGATTTTTTAAATGCTAAAGAATTATCTATTGTATAGAAATTTTGTGATTGTGGTTTGAAAGCATTTGCTATTTTATCGCTAAGATATTCAAGCAATTCGGCATTTTCTTTTGTTTGTTCTAGCAATTTTTTTTGTTTTTTTTCAACATTATTATATAAATTAGTTAATACATTTTTTTGAGTATTTTCAGATTTAACATAATCAATTGTTGCCATATTTTCCCCTATATTTATAAAAAATTTTGCTATTTAAGCTTGACGAAATTAGCAAAATTTTTTATATTTTTACTTGAAATTATAGCGAACTTGTGAGTATAAGTCAAGTAAAAATATAATCGCACGTTTTACTTGTGATGGCATTGCCATTTCATAAGTAAAGGATAGTGCGCACTATCCTTTAATATTTTTTCGCAAACTCAAAAATATTAAATCGTGCGAAACGCTTCTTTTATGGCAATGCCATTATTTAAGAAGCGTTTAAGCATTTTCAATTTAAATAATTTTCACAAGTTCAAAGTATTTTAAATTGAAAATATCATTTTCAAAAATATTTCTCACAAGTTCGATATTTTTTTGAAAATGAATTGCCACTAGCGTGGAGCTATTTAAATAAATATATATCTCGACAAGCTCGTTAATATTTATTTAAATTAAATCGATTACATATCTTTTACTAATTCGCTTAAATCTGCTAAATTTGTATCTAAATCTTTATCTTTTTTGCTTTCATCGTTTGAATTTTCGCTCTCTATTTCGTTTTTTGGTAATAGTTCATCATCACTTAAAAGCAAATTTTCATCAATTTTTATATCTAAATTTAACGCACCGCCCCAAGATTTCATCAAGCTTAATTTTATTGCATTTGCTCTTTTTTCTCTGTCGCTGAGCTCAGCTTCAATTTTTTCTAATTGAGAGTATAGAATTTCTCTTTGAGATTGCAAGTCTTTACTCTCTAAATCCAGCCTGTGCAGTAGGTCTGTTAATTCTTTTTCTGTCATAGTGTCTCCTTTAAAATTTGATTTTTGTCATTAGATTACTGAAATTTTCTAAGTTTATATTTTTATTTTTTTCTTTTGCGTGTTCAATCTCTCTTTCTAGTTCAGCAATTGAGTTAAATAATTCAGATTTGATTTCGTTACTTTTCGTTAGACTGTATGTTACTTTTAGTTTGTTGTTGTGTTTTTCTACATTTAAAATTCTTGCATTTCCAAATTCAGTGCTGATTAATTTGCTAACATATAAATCTAAGTTTGGCTCTATATGTTCAGTTATTTGAATTTCTGATTTGTTTTCTTTAGATTTGTTGTTAGTTTCTTTAGTTTCTTTAGTTTCTTTATCAAATGTAAATTCAATTCCGACAACAATACCACCACGCCCACGCCCACGCCCTTTGATTTTTTCATATTTTAGATTTTTAAATGCTGTTCTTGGCATATTAAAAAGATTTTTTTCTTCTGATAATTCTTTTACAGCTGATTTTAAAATTTCTTTATCAATTTCTGATATTCTATATTTAGTAGGTATATCGAGACGGCGTCTAAACTCATCAAAATCAAGTTTTAATAATCCAGTACTCCTAAATTGTTTCAAAAGCATATATAATCTTTTGGCGTATTTTCCGCTAAGACTCATAAATTCAGCTAGTTCAAATTGTGTAAAATTACTATTCAATTTATTGATTAAATAGCTAAAATCAGGATTAATTCTGACTTCTAAAGACTCTAAAATTTCAGCGTCTAAATGATCAATCGCTTTTGGATTTTTGATTGTATTAATTTTGAATGTTGGAAACATAGTAATATAATTATATGATGTGCGATCATCATTATGAGTTATATACTCAAATCCTCTTTGACGCATACGATCCGCCATAGTTTTTAGCATAAAAGCTAATAATTTACTATCATACGCACTGCCAAAAAAATTTGAAACTTCACTAACTGTAAATTTAATAATTTGTGTTTCTTTGTCTTTCAAATGATACAAAAGATTACAAAAAATATTCATTTCTTGCTCTTTAAACTCTGGAAATCTTAACTCGTTAAGTCGATTGTCATATGCAACAATTTCTTTCATTAAAATCCTTTCAGAAGCCGTTTTTAGCATTATAGCACATTAATTAATTTTTGTAAAGGGATAAAAATAATAATACTACCCTTAATTAGCTACCCTTAATAGTTTAAATTTTCCCCCCCCCCTTAATAGCCAAGCAAAATCTCTTTAAATATTGATATAAATCTGTTTATGCAAAAATAATTTCCTTTTCCACAATCTCCCTCGCACAAGCCCTTATGTTATTGAGGCATCCTGTCCATTCTAAGGCGTTTTCTGCCTTTAGCTGTTCCGTTATGCCCTGTGCCTGTTTCATACCCTCTATGAGCCTTTCAAAGCGTTCCTGTGCCTGTCTGTTGATGTCGGCAAGGTAGGCGTTTAGCCTGCCGCTTGTAAGAAGATTGGTGTATGTAACTTTACGGTACTGTTTTAGATAATCTAAATGCCGTTGCCCCCAGATGCCTATTGCCTGTTCTTCTTCGGCGGGTACAGTTAAGCACGGTATCAAATAATCCCTTTGCCTTTCGTATTTGCCGCCCAGTTCCTCAAATAATGATTTTGCCATTGTCTGTTACCTCCACATTCTTTTTTATTTTGAATGTCCGCAAAATCCGTCCTACATCCATTGGAGCTTATGACCGTTCTCATAATTTACGGAATTGACAATAAAGTGCGTGTGTATATGCCCCTTGTCTATATGCGTGGCTATCAGAACTTCATGCCCTTTCCATGCCTTTGTATGCTCTGCCAGCTCGACAGCGTTCTTGTGAGCCTGCTCCGGGGTTATTTCCTCGTCCTCATGGTAGGATTGCACATAATGCTTATAGGTTCTTCCGTCCGTCTTGCCCCACAGCTCCTTTGTGGCTTGCATTTCCTCCTTGACCGTCTCCGGCTCACAATGCAGACCGCTGACAAGCTTCTCCTCTGTCTTTTCTTTTTTCGTCACATAATCTATTGCGTGCCCTATGCCTGCTTTTGAAGATACTGCTTTAATAACTGCCATACTTCTCTCACCTCTTTCATGGTGTTAGGAAGCTCTTGCTTATAGTCCACATATCCATTTTCATTCAGCTTCTTGGCTATCTGGTTCAGATTGTTGCCTTGCCTTTTCAGCTCTGGATATATCTCTTTCAGTCCGTCCAGATTGACAATGTTCGACTGTGTGAGGGCTTCAATGATATATTGCTGTTGGCTCTTTCCAGACTGCTCTACTTTTTCTTTTATCTGTGCAAGTTCTTCCTCTGACACTCTTATAACTATCTGCTTCGGTCTTGTCCTATTCATTGATGAAGTCCTCTCTTTCCTTTACCCACTTCTTAATGAGTTCGATTTCCTCGTTCATGTTCGGCTCTTTCTCTGGCTTCCAGTCCGCTCTCATGTCTTTCAGTTCTTCCAGTGCTTCTTCTAAGTCTGCCTTATAGCTTTCTAAATCTTCTTTTTCGCTTGCTATATATTCATCAACACTATTGTAACAAGGCACACACTCATAATCCTTTCAAATCTCATTTTATATGACTTTTGCAAGCTGTTAAGCTAACTTGTGGAACATATGCCGAACCTTATCTATACGGCTATTCGGGCGGCGGGGTTGGCAAATAAATTTACCAATAGCTGGCTGGTATCCTTTTAACTCTGTCAAGCAGACTCCCTGCCCATTTGTGAAATAAGTTAAATCGTTCCTGTATTCTTGAATACATCTAGCAGGGATTTCTCCTTTCAGAATGACCTCGTCATTCTTTATCTGAGTACTTACAATATCTGCACAATACCTTGGAGCATCATGATACGCCCGTGAGAGATATTCCTGCGGTGCATAAATTTCAAAGTGGAGATATGGCTCTAATAGTTCTGTCCCTGCTTTTTTTAAAGCCTGCTCCAATACGATAGGGGAAAGCAGCCGAAAGTCTGCGGGGGTACTTACAGGACTATAATACAATCCATATTCAAAACAGATTTTACAGTCTGTCACTTTCCATCCATACAGCCCCTGCTCGCAGCCATAAAGAACCCCCTCCATAACCGCATTTTGGAACGATTGATTTAAATATCCAAGTGAAACTCTGCTTTCATACTGCACTCCGCTTCCAATAGGGAGCGGCTCTATGGACAACCCGACAGAAGCCCAGAAAGGATTTGGCGGGACTTCTATGTGGATGGTATATTCTGCTTTTCTAAGCGGTCTTTCCATATATATAACAGTAGGCTCTTTTATTTCTGCCTCCACATGATATTTTTCCTCAAGGATGGCACAAATGACTTCCATCTGCAAATTCCCCAAAAAAGAAAGTATAATCTCATGCGTTGTAGTATCCACATAATATTTTAAAAGAGGGTCGCCATCTGAAATTTCTGTAAGTGCCCCAAGCAATATTTCCCGCTGTTCAGATTTCTTTACTGCAATCGTTGTTTGGAGCATAGGGAGAGGATTTTCAATAAATTTTCTCTGCGGCAACAGTATTTCGTTCCCCAAAATACTGTTTAGCTGCAAAACATCATTTGGTAAAATTACAATATCACCAGAGCAGGCTGTATCGGATGAATATAATTCACCGTTTGTCGGAACATACATCTCTGTGATTTTTATTTTCTCTTTTTCAGATATTCTAATAACATCCCTCAAATGCAATGTTCCGCTATATATACGCACATAAACAAAACGCCGCCTTTTCTCTGAATATTCAATCTTAAAAACCTGCCCGCATAGTTCAGATTGACCTTCAGGCGTTGATGAATAAAATTTACTGGCAATTACTTCTATAAGTTGCCGAATCCCCAGATTGTTTTTAGCGCTTCCGTGATAAACGGGAAATAACGTTCCGTTTTGGAATCTCCTGTTTTCTTCCTGTTCCAGTTCTGACATTTTAAACGGTTTCCCTGACATATATTTCTCTAATAGTTCATCGTTTCCCATAATTACCGCATCCCACTGTTCCATATCGTCATTGTCCGTTACATTTATATGGGGATGCTGCCCAACCTTTTGCTTCACTATAATTTCCGAAGAAAGCTTTGCTTTCATTTCCCGATATACCATTGGCAAATCAATCCCCTCTTGGTCAATTTTATTGATGAAAAAAATTGTCGGAATCTTCATTATCTGTAGTGCATGAAACAGTATACGGGTCTGTGCCTGTATGCCATCCTTTGCAGAAACTAATAATACTGCTCCGTCTAATACGGATAAAGAACGGTATACTTCCGCCAAAAAATCCATATGGCCTGGCGTATCTATAATGTTGACTTTTACATCCTCCCACTGAAAAGATGTCACTGCTGTCTGGATAGTGATTCCCCTTTGACGCTCCAAATTCATTGTATCTGTCCTTGTTGTGCCTTCATCTACGCTCCCTAGTTCTGCAATTGCACCACTGGTATACAATAAACTTTCCGTTAATGTTGTCTTTCCTGCGTCAACGTGAGCCAGAATGCCTAAGTTAATTATTTTCATGTAATTTTCCTCCTATCAACACCCAAAAAAGGGCATAAAAATACCCAGTGATAAATACTCCTATCACTGGGTAAATAACTCCAATAGCCCCAAAACACTTATATGTTTTCGGGCATATAAAATTACATGATAAAAGTATTCTTAAACTGGGTACAAAAAACTAAGCCCCATATTAAAAGTGAAACGGGACTGCTACTTTTTGTTCCCACTATCAAATTGACAGTTTATTTAAGAATACCTTGCCGCATATTTATTAACTCCTTGTATAATACTGAATCTAATTATATTCCTTAACCCTTTATTTGTCAAGCTGACAAACTAAAGCAGAAAAAGCGGCAGGATTTCCCCCTGCCACTAATCTAGATATTTGAGAGATTAAAACGAGATTACATTAATATCACTACCTTTAATCTTTAAATTTCCCCCCTTAATAGTTTAAATTTCCCCCCTTAATAGTTTAAATTTCCCCCCTTAATAGTTTAAATTTCCCCCCTTAATAGTTTAAATTT
>NZ_MJKG01000011.1:0-6223 GCF_002139545.1 Campylobacter sp. P0103
TTAAAATAGCAGCCAATCCCCCCCCCCCGCCGGTGATAAAGCCTTTATTATTGGCTTTTATCAAAGCTTCTCCAAGTTTATAACTTAGGTGATTTTTACATTTTAAAGCTTCTTGATAATCGGAGTATGACTCTAATGGCGGAAGTTTTAAATTTGGGTTATCTTTTATAATTTTATCATAAGCAATTTGTTCAATATCGTGTTGTTTTTTAATAGAATATAAGGTATACGGCATTTTTAAATAGCCTAATATACTTTTAGAGTTTACTATCATAGCTTGGCCTAGTTTATAAAATAAATGAGATTTAATTCTCTCTTGTGCTGATAAAAATACATTCGTATTTAATAAAAACTCAAAAAAATTTCTAAATTCTTTTAGTTTATCATCATCAAATGTACCATTTTGTTTTAAAATTATTAAATCATCTTCTATTTCTTTTTGAATTGGTATTAACTTTGGATTAAATCTAATCCATTGATAAAGACCATTAAGTGGCTTTATATTCAAATTTAAAAATTTTGTTATACACCTATATAAAATACAGTGATTAACTCCATAATCAGCAGAGCAAATTCCAAATGGATATAAATTAAAAAACTCTAAGTTCTTATATAATGAAGCTTGCTTAAATAAAGATAAAAATCTTATCATAGCAAATCTTTTTCCTATGCTAAACATATCACTTGCAAAATTTCTAGCTATATTAGCATGCATTACAATATCATTATCTTGAATTGCAAACAAAGTATTATGCCAATCCAATTTTCCATAACCTTTATCTGGTCTAATATGAATTATATAATCATAAAAAAACTGGCCTTTATTTTCATAATCTATCAACAAATCAATAACTTCATTATAAAGATAAAACATCTTTAAACTATTATTTTTATTTTTAAAATTATCATTAAAATCTTTCTCGTCAATAAAACTACAGCCTTTTACATTAGGCAAGGATTCTATTTGTTTGTGCTCTAATTTTTCTTGTTTTATTTTCCTTATTTGTTTAAAAACATTAGGAAACATTTTAGAAAACTCCCAATTGCTAGTAATTAGTTCGGGTGGTGCTAATTGCACAATACTGTCGTCATACCAATTCCTAAGCCATCCCTCGCCATACCCACCTTCGCCTGGCCAAGCGTGATAACTATCCCATGTGGCTATAAAAACATCAGCATTTAGTGGTAAAGCAATAGATTCTATGTGACTTTTAATTATATCAAGATACTTTCCTCTAAAAGCTCCACTTATACATAATGCTACCTTAGCCATTTGCCACCTCATACAAATAAGCCCTAAGAGCTGAAATTTTATTATCTTCATTCCACTCTATAATATCTACGCCTTCTAAATGTTTTTCATCTAAAATCAATATAAATTCTATAAAACTGGTTTTATTATCAATATAGATATTTTTAGCACTAAAATTTAAATTCAAAAAACTATTAAAAATATCACCGATTGCATTTAAGCAGCTATTTTTTCCATCTATATGCTTTACTACTGGATCTTCTAGATAAAAATCATCAGATAACATATCGCTTATACCTTGTAAATCTTTTGCATTAAATTTATTTATATATTCTTGAGTTAATTTTTTAAGCATTTTTAATCCTTTCATACTCTCTTATTTTTTCCATACTATAAAATGTATGGTAAAATTCCTTATCTATTTTATATATACCGATACTTTTATCCATTAAAATAAGCTCATTTAAAGTTGGAGCAATAAAAAATTGACTATTTAAATGCACATCTTTTTCTATCATTTTTTGAGCAGCCTGCACAAAATCCTTGCCCTGTCTATAATAATAAAATCCAGCAATTGCATTTTTACTAATTGGGTTTTTCTCTACTGCTTCTATTACATTTGAATCATTATCCAGTCTAACATATGCCCATCTAGGATGAATTGATTCAAAGGCGATTACTCCCGCTTTATAATTATCAAAACTAGATACTACTTGATTTAAATTTATCTCAAAATATTGATCTGCATTTGCTATTATGAGTGGATTATCATTATCTATCCATTCTACAGCAAGTAATGCGCTACAAGCCATACCTTGAGTCTGTTCTTTAATAATTATAATTTTGCTATCTTTGCCGGCTAATACCTTAATTGCTTCATCTAAATGAAAACCCCGAACATCATCTTCTTTTAAAATAAAAATAAACTGCTTTTCTTGAAAAACTTGATAATTTTCAATAAGCATCTCTATCATAGTTTTACCACAAATTTCAGTAAATGGCTTTGGGAAAATTATCTCATCTTCTTTAAAAAAACTACTCTTACCTGCTAATGGAATTACAATATTTATCATAGATTTTCCTTTTGAAATTTAGCAATATGCTCTTTAATATTTTCATAATTAACATCACTTACTTCTTTTACCACCATTACATTGGCTCCACTTGCTTTGGCTGCTTTAATACCATTTTCATTATCTTCTACAATTAGGCACTCTCTTGGATCCAAATCTAGCTTAGAGATTGCTTTTATGTACATTTCTGGATCTGGCTTGCCATGTTTTACATCTTCATTTGAGACATAAAATTCAAAATATGGGCTAAGAGCGGCTTTTTGCATCATTACATCAATAGTATTAAAAATTGAATTTGAACAAACAGCCATTTTATACCCTTCTTTATGCAATCTAGATAGAGCATATTGGTGATAAAATCTAGGCTTGCAAGCACGATATACAATTTCCATAGTATATTGCTGTTTCATTTTATTAATAAAGCTATGCAAACCTTTTGGTAGGTTTCTATCTATTGATAAAATTTCCAATTTCTTTTTTGTTGGTAATCCATCAAAAGTTGTTAAATGTTCAGCATAGCTAATCTCCATACCAAAGAGTTTTAAAGCTCTATTGAGTGCCTCATAATGCCAATCTTTTGCCTCTATTAGCACGCCATCCATATCAAAAATTACAGCTTTAATTTTATTCATTAAAAAACCTCCTAGCTTCTTCTATTTTATCTGTACAAAGCATTAAATTTGCGTTTTTAAATTTACTTTCAATTTCTTTATACTCTTGCCACTCTTTTATATAATCTCTTTTGTGTAAATCTGGAGAAACTATACAAATTTTTTTATTATTATTTAGATGTTCTTCTATGATTTGCGAATTTATCCAGTGAGTACAAAACTCATCTAGCCAGATACCTTTTGCTTCTTGGTAAAATGATGGAATTTTCTCATATTCGCTTTGTCTAGTAAAAATATTTAATCCATGTCTAATATAACCTAAAGCATCAGGAATTGACATATCAAAAAAGAAATAATTATCTATTTTATATTTTTGTAATATTGATTTAAGCTCTACTTGCAAGCCATCAGCTTTGATATTTAAAGCTAAAGTAGAATTTTGTATAGATTTATAATCAGAATATAGGGAGAAAAATTTATCTAAACTTAAAGAATTCTGCGTAGCAATGTCATGGGAGATTACTAAAGAACCATTATAATCTCTAATATCAGTCTCTACCCCCCCCCTATAAGATTTAGATGCTAAATCTGAACAATATTGAAATTCTCTTTGAAATGCTATAAGTTGATTTTTTTCATCACTACTTTTCCACCAACCTCGATGAGAAATAATTTGCATTATACCCTCCTATTTAAATATTTGAATTATATTATATCAAATTTAACATACAATACAATAATTAATAGATATTTTACTATTTTTTCATATACTTCTCTTTTAGTCTGATAGCTTTAAATATAAATTTAACATATCCACCTTTATACCAATTTTTACTAGCTTCTATCATAGCCTCTCCAAGTTTATATGTTAGACACTCTTTTTCTTTTAAGGCTTCTTTGTAATCTGGATATGACTCTATTGGTGGAAGTTTTAGATTAGGATTAGCTTTAACTTTTTCATTATAGGCTATTTGTTCTTTTTTATGCATATCTTTTATATAGCTTAATACATAAGGCATTCTAATATATCCCCATATGCTTTTAGAGTTTGCTATCATAGCTTGACCAAGTTTATAGCTTAGTTGATTGTGGATACGGGATTTGGCGGTATATATACTTTGTTGATTTATATTTTCTTTGCCTATTAGCTGTAAAGCTTTGATTTGTTCTTTCAACTCTTTGTTTTCTTGGATTGCGTTGTAATCATATCTTAGGTCTTTTTCTAAAATTTGTGCTTTGAGTTTTTTATTTATTAGATCTTGTTCTAAGTTTGAAATCTCTAAGGATTGTTTTTTGATAGGTATGGAGTTGAGAGTATCTTCTAAGGATTTAAATTTAGAGAGCATTTGTATATTTTCTTTAGTTTTTTCATCTAATTGCAGTTGCAATTCTGATGATTTATCTTGTTCTATTTTTAATTTGGCCTCTAATGAGCTATTATATCCAAGAATAAAATCTCTTCTTTGTAAGAAAAAATCTCTATACAATTTATAATCGATCATTATTATAAAGAGTTCTAAGCGCTTCTCTGGCTGAAAATCATCATGCGGATAATTAGTAAAATAAACTATATCACCCTCATTTATATATCTTATATCAATAACAGGCATTCTCACAAATGGATTAAATGCTACAAAGCAATGCTTTTGTGGTAATGGAAAATTTTTCATACTACCTTTTGTGTATAAGTCTATATATCTTTGTATATTAAGAGGCGATGCAAACAAAATATCCATTCTAGTATATAAAATATAATCATATTTTATACTATTTTCTTTTTCATAGGATTCTCTTAGTCTATTTCCTCTTTTTTTAGATTCGCCCCCCCCCGTGAGCACCTTCTTGTAGATGTTCTACTAATAACTTTTTTGGTTTATATACTCTTTTTATATCATCTATATCATTTTGACTTAATAGATTAATGTCGAATAAATCCTGTCCATTATGCCAACTTCTATCACTGCTGCTACTCATATCCCAAGTATGTATAAATATATCAATTTGCCAACCATCTTTTAAATTAGGTTCAACTATATTTTTAAAAAAGCTCTCATAAGTCTTTTTATATGTTCTTGTATGCCCAAAAAATTGTATAGCTAATCTTTTTTGGATCATAATTATCCTTTAATAAATTTTATATATTTTTGTAAATCATCTGGAGTTCCTATACCGTGCATATCATCAAAATTCATTAAAAAGCAGCCAATTTTTGCTCCGTTTTTAATTGCATAATTATAGGCTGGAGCAGTATAAAATTCATTATTAACTCTATCGTTTCTCGCAATCATATCTATAGCTGAATCTATAAATAAACTTCCTTTAGAAAATAGATAGATTCCAACTGTAGCAATATCAGATATAACCTCTTTTTCTTTTACTTCTACAATTAGCTCATTGTTCATTTTTACAAAAGACCATTTTGGGCTTTTTTCTTTATCCGTAAAACATAAAATAGAACCATCTAAATTACGATTTTTACAATCATTGATATAATCACTTATATCAATATCTATTATTTGATCCGAATTTGCTATCATTAATGGTATATCATTATCTATTAACTCTCTTGCATGCAGCACAGAACAAGCAGTCCCTTCAGTTAATGACTCTACGCTAACAAAGCTAACATTGTAGTCTTTAGCTATCTGTTCGCAAAGTTTTTTTTCATTTTCTAAATAAGCCTTTTGCAATATAATAATATAATGTGCATTATCAACCTTTAAATTATCCAAAACTCTCATAATCATAGGCTTGCCTAATACATCTATAAAAGGCTTTGGCTTGATATATCCTTCTTTGGCAAATCTACTCCCAGCACCTGCTGCTGGTATTAAAATATTTATTTTACTCATCATTATTCTCCATATTTTCCTAGATATTTATCATTATTGGCTGCTGGGATTTTTACTACTACATTTTGAGAATCTTCTAATGCTTCAAAATCTGTATCTTCAAACGGCTTTATAGTTATGATATCGCCCTCTTTATATATCACGCCATTCATTTTTACTTTCCCTTTGGTAATTACGGTAATTTCAGTAGCTACCTTATGATAATGTCTTTCTTCATAATCACCCTTTTTATAGGTTTTTACTCCAACTTCTACTTGATCTGTTTTTAATACATTTGGTTCAAAATCACCAATAAACCAACCACGAATCATATCATTTAAATTATCTATTTTCATTTTTTACCTTTTTGTTTTTATATTGTTTTATTATGCGGTTAATTTCAAATAGCAGCCAATACCCCCCCCCCGCCGGTGATAAAGCCTTTATTATTGGCTT
>NZ_MJKG01000012.1:0-5468 GCF_002139545.1 Campylobacter sp. P0103
ATAGGATAATTGCTCAAAGCGATCTACTTATCAGATGATATGCCATGAACTAATCTATCTAAGACATATTTTTCTAAATCTTTGCGTGAGACTTCATACTCTTTTGTTACCTTGTGATAGACATCAGCCTTTAAAAGCGACTTTTTAAGTGTTTCTAATGCGTTTTTAAAGCCTTTTCATCATCAACAAATTTAAGTTTATTTACAGCTGATTTTAATGATTCGCCAATAAGTTCAAACACTATATACCTTTTGAAATTTTGATTAAAAAGTGCTAATTATACTTTAAAATTCTTTAATCATTCCATTACGCATATATTTTTTGTTATAATATTTTTTACAGTATGATAAGATACATATATAACCATCACACAAAGCAAGATAAAAATAGTCATTCCTATATAGAGAAAAGCTATGTTGTTATTAATATTATAACCCTCTAAAATCGCTATAGAAGCTGCAGCACTAGGAAAAATAAACGCCCACCATGATAAGAAAAATTTAAGTTTTAAAAAATTTTTATACATATAAATCACCATAAAACTAAAAAATATAGTAAGATTAAGCATAATATTAGCAGCAACATCAAATCCTACAAGCTTATAATATCCCAAAAACCCAACAGCTGGAGGAGCTATCATAATAAATAGTGTAGGCATAAATTTTTGCGCTAGCTGCTCATGAAATAATATTCTATAAAACATTATAGAAAATAAAATAATCCAAAAAAATACCCCTATGCTAAAATAATACCATAACCATTCATAGTTTTTATCTGATGATATAACAACTATTAAATTACCTACTACTGGTATAAACCAAGCTGGATTGGAGTGCTTGATCTCTAAATTCTTATTAATCCAAAATGCAATAACCCTAAAAGTTATATAGGTTTGCAATATTAAACCACTATAAAATAACCACTCATATACAATACTTTTTTGCCATAGATTGGCTAAAATTAAAAAAGATATAGGTATCGCACCAAAGAAATTTAATCTTATTTGATGATTAAATTCACTTTTTACTTCATCTATATTTATAAATATTTTAATAGCATACAACAATACAACCAATAAAAAAATAGCAGATGTAATAATTTTAAATATATCAAAATATAAACTATTAATTTCAAATACTACACTGACTTTTTTTATAGCCATACTAAACCCGCCAAATCCCATTATAATAGCAAAAAACATAATAGGAAAATTGCTTATTCTACTCATTTTTTATCCTTGCCATTTTTTAATATTTTATTAGTCTCTTTTATACCCTCTTTCCACAATTGATGACGCTTTAATGTGTATTTTGCATCTACCTTGCCACTAAACATTGATATAAGCAAAAAGCGATTAATTTTAGGTATAAAGGCTGCTAAATGGGCAATAATTAATATTATGATAAGTATCATACCCAAATTATGCAATTGTGCCGCCCAAAAATATGCCCAATTTGCTATATCAAATCCTAATAAATTCTTATATGTTTTTATTAATCCTGTAAATACTAGTATAAAAAGCGTAAAAGCAATTGCTATATATGCTAAGCGTTGTTCTGGTAGATATTTTTGGTTTGGTGGTTCTTGATCTTTTGTTATCATAGATTTTATAACTAAATAACTATTTTTTATATCTCCCTTTTTAGGTATGATATCAAACTCTTTTTTTAAACTATGATAAACTATATGATAAACTCCAAAAAATATAAGCCCTATAGCAAAGATATAATGCAATACTAGACCTTCAAAATACTCGCCACTCCATTCCCATATATTTGCTACGCCATATCTTTTAGCCACTGGCATTTGAAATATACCAGTTAAAATAAGTCCAAAAGTAGATATAGCAACTCCCCAATGTATGATACGATTTTGCAAACTCTGTCTATATATTTTCATTATTTATCCTTTTTATTCCATTTTATAGCAGATATAGTTGCAGCACCTATTGCAGCTAGTGGAGTAATCATTGCAGCCATAGCTAAATTTTCGCTCTTTTGTAATGGACTATCTACTCTAGCCATATGAGGTCTGCCTATTTTATTTGTTAAATTTTCATATTTTTTTGTTATTGCTTCATTTATAGATTCAAAATCTACACTACTTAAGTATATTGTAGATGTTCCACCATTTTCTTTTAATCCATATATATGCCTGTTTTCTTTATTTACTATACTCATTATCTCATTTTTTGGAGCAAATTTTATAGCTTTTTTTGGACATTGATTTTGACATGCTGGCTTATCGCCTTTATTTAGCAGATCTTTACACATATCGCATTTATACATTACACCGCCACCTGCTAATTTTGGCGCTATATTTAAATATAATCCAACACCAGCTTGACGCTGCGGTATCTGCCACGGACAAGCATCTCTACATTTAGCACCGCCAAAACAAAAATCCTTATCAATATCTACAGCTCCATATTTATCTTTGCTTATAACGCCAAAAGGGCATAATTTTTGGCATGGAGGGTTATCGCAATGCATACAGCGTCTTGGTATATTTATCTTTTTACCATTTATCTCTATCTTTTGAACATATGTCCAATTATATGGGGTTAATCTATCTATAATATCTTTTTTATCACTATAATCTTCATATTTTTTTTGAGGCCAATAATTCATTATAGGCTTTTTAGGATCTGGGAATTTATCTTTATTATGTGTTTTGCAAGCACTTATACACTTTGGTACTTCAAAGCCTTCGCACCCATCGCATAAATCAAGATCTATTATACTCATCATTTGAGAATTCTGCCTTGATATTTCTTGATCAGCTAAAAGCGGTGTAGCACTAGTTATAAGGGTAAATTTTAAAAAATTACGCCTATTCATCTTCTTATATCCTTATATATTTTTAAGGAATTATAGATAAAATAATGCAAATTTTCAGTGATAAAGTTACCAAATGAAAAAAGATATAGAGCAATTTATAGATAAATTTAAAAAATTTAATTTGTCTAAAGAAGATTTAGATACTGTTAGTTCAAATGTTAAAATAATGGAATTTAAAAAAGGTGATGATGTAATAGTCGATAAAAATAGCTGTCAAGGTTTTATATATGTATTAAAAGGGAATTTAAGAGCATATGCAATATCTACAACAGGAAAAGAGATAACAGTATTTAATCTTAACTCTGGAGATGAATGCATTCTTTGTGCTAATTGTATGACTGATAATTTGCAACTTGAATTAAATTTACAAGCCAATAAAGATACAAAAATACTATTATTACACTCTAGTTACTTTTCAGTATTAAAAGATAAATACCCATCAATAGCATCTTTTGTAGTAGAGCTTTTATCCATAAGATTAGCTAGCGCTATTAAAGTTATGACACAAGCTCTATTTACGCCAATTACACAAAGGATTATTGATTTTCTTAAACAAAATGCTACAAATAATCAAATTCAAATTACCCACGAAATACTTGCTAGCCATTTAGGTACTGCAAGAGAGGTGGTATCAAGAATTTTAAAAGATATAGAAAAAGAGAATCTAATAAAATTAGAGCGTGGGAAAATAATTATTTTAAATTTATAATCTTTTGTGACTTTATCACTGATAAAAATAGAAAATCTATATATAATCATAATATCTATTTCCCTAATAAAGGATATATTATGAATGAAATTCAAAAATCCCGCAGAGACGCTCTAAAAATATTTACCTTAGGTTCTGCCTTAGCAGCTACTTCTGTTACTATACCTACACAAGCCAAAGCTGCAAGTGATTTATCTCCAAATATAGCTATCATAGGAGCTGGACTTGGCGGTATCACAATGAGTGCTCATCTAATAGATATAATGCCAAAAGCAAATGTTACCTTATATGATGCAAATCAAACAATGCATTATGAGCCTGGATTTACATTAATTGCTGCTGGTGTTTATACTACCAAAGATACAAAATATGATAAAGCAGATCTAATAAATGAAAAAGTAAAATGGGTAAAACAAAATGTACAAAGTGTAGATCCAAACAATAATTCACTTACAACAAATGATGGCAATATCTATAAATATGATTATTTAATAATCTCTACTGGGGTGTATTATGATTTTCAAAGTGTAAAAGGTTTAAATGCTGATATTATAGAAGATCCTAACTCTAAAATTACTAGTATATATACTCCAAATGGAGCAACAAAATCAAATAAATTTATTCAAGAATTGGTTAAAAATGGTGGTAATGCTCTATTTGCTGAGCCAAATACACCATCAAAATGCGGTGGAGCAAATAAAAAGGTAAATATGCTATTAAATGATTTAGGTCAAAAAAATAACCAAAAATCTTTAAAAACTATACTATGTACAGGTAGTGCAAATATGCTCTCAAGCCCATTACACGCTAAGATGATTGAACAAATGTATATACAAAGAGATATGGAGTATAAAACACGCCACCTTTTAGTAGAAGTTGATACCATAAATCAAATAGCTAAATTTGACAAACTAATGCCTTATACTCAAGACTCAATACAAAAAATAGCAAAAGAGATAGTAGAAATACCATATGATTATCTATTTGTAGTGCCTAGAATGAAAAGTGCTGATTTTATAACTCAAGCTGGTTTAAACACAAGCAAAGGCGATGTAGCTGGCAATTGGGTTGATGTTGATCAATATACATTACAACACAAAAAATATCCAAATATATTTGCACTAGGAGATTGCGCTGGAGTACCAAAAGGCAAAACAGGAGCAAGTATACGCAAACAATATCCAGTTGTAGGTGCAAATATATTATCTCACTTAAAAAATAAACCTTTAGAGGCTAAATTCGATGGCTATACAGCTTGTCCGCTACTTACTAGATATGGTAAGGCTGTTATGGTTGAGTTTAATTATAAAGGAGCCGCACCGACATTAGAATGTATGGGTTCTACAAGAGAAAGTTGGCTAAACTGGGCTGTTAAGGTATATTTAATGAAGCCTATGGTTATGCAAGCCATGATACATGCTAAAGCTTAAAAATAAAAAAAGGATATAATATGAGTAACTTAGATAAAACTATAAGACTAATAATAGCAGCTATAATATTTTTTGTATTTGGATTTGTATGCCAATGCTGGTGGTGGTTAATCGGACTTGTTCCTTTGCTTACTGCAGTATATGGATATTGCCCATTATACTCACTAATAGGCAAAAAAAGTTGTAAAAAATAGCTATTATGCCTCAAACGAGGCATAATACTCTTAAAATCCATGTAATCTTTTTAAATCTTTATCTATTAATTTTTTATTACCTTTTTCATCTACGCTAACATAAGCTACTTCAGCAGTTGTAACTGGAATACACTCACAAAAATTAAAATTTACTACTTCTTATTATATATTATACTTGGAATTTTTGCAATTTTAAAAGATATCTATAAATTTATAAAAATCTTCATGATATTAGCTCGCTACTTAGTAATCTTAAAGTTTATACCGATTCACTCAAACAATCAAATAAACTAAT
>NZ_MJKG01000013.1:0-5135 GCF_002139545.1 Campylobacter sp. P0103
TACGAAATCACCATCTTTTATCTTAATTTTATTAATGTTTGTCTCATCAAAAAAGCTCATAAGCTCTTTAATCTCATCTCTTGTCATAATAGTTCTCCTAAAATTTAATTAACTTTACATTTTATCAAATTTGAGTAAAAGATTTGGTTTAAATTTAAAAAAAATATCTAAAATTTGGATTTATACGCTAAATTTAAGCGTAAGATAATCAAAATAATCCAAATTTATCAAACTTCAAAAGTTCGCGTATGTTTTAGTCTATCTATCATCCAAAACATAAATGAGCTAAGAATCACAAGAACAAAGCTAAGAATGAGAGCTTTTTCGTTTTGGCCATCATAAACCGCATTAAATATCGCCAATGATGTTTGGAAAAATAATAAAAACAGCTATCTCAAACCTATTTTTTTCCAATACTCAAGCCAACTTCAATAAGATCTTTTGGGAAATTCTCAAATGCAGCTTAAATCGGCTTTACAAACAGCGGTAGACTTGCTAAAAATGAAGCTATAACTAAAGCTTTGAAACTAAAAACTATCTCTAAATTTAAAAAACTAGCTATTTCTACCAAATACGTAAAGCAGTAAAAATCCAGTAACAATAGGTGGAAAAATCATTATAACTAGTTCAAAAAATGTTTTAAATTTACCCTTGTAAAATGCCAAAAAATATGCCAGTAAAATACCTATAGTTATAAACAACACCAAAGAAAAACATAGAGTTTTAGCACTCAAAATAAGAGGAGTTAAAAGCCACTCTAAGTTATTTAAGTCCAAATTCTGTAAAAATAACCTTTGAGTGTTCGTTTTGTTTTATCGCACCCATTTGTAGGGCTGCTTCCTTGTCTATATTTTCATTTTGAAGTAAATTTAGCGTGTTTTGATTCTCACTAGCCCAGCTCCCAGATCTCTATCATAGCGTCATTTATACTGCGATTATATAGATAGTTTAGTGCCTCCTGATTTTTTGTAAAGTAGGCTTTTGTAGTGTAAATTTAGATTTTCAAGTACTTTTTTATCTATTTTATGGCTATTTTGTTCTTTCGTATAAGTCAGGGTAAAGTTATACATATTTGCAAGTTTTTCAACCGCTTCTATATAGCTAAGTTTTTCATAGTCCATTATAAATTTGATAGCATCACCACCTGCTTTACAAGCAAAACAGTGAAATATTCCTTTACTAGGGCTTATGCTCATTGATGGGTTTTTATCGTTGTGAAATGGACATACGCACACAAAGTTTCCACCTGATTTTTTCAGCGGTATGTAGCTACTTATGACATCGCTTATATCTATTATGGCTTTTAAATTTTCTATACTACTTGGTTCTATCATAAAGGGGATTATACCAACTATTTACTTTAATTTAACTCATATTTATAACTCATATCTTTTTAAGTCCGAAAATAATAGATAAAAATATCACTATAAATCCAAAAGAAATCAAATTTAGCACTTTCCAACCACCATTTGCTAGCACAAATCCTACGCTAGAACTTGCTAACAAATTTGCTCCAAAAATGCTAATAGCATTTAGACCTTGTAAGCGTAGTTTATACTCTGAGTTTATGGCATTTAGCATAAATGTTCCGCCATTAAAACTAAAAGCCTAGCCGATACCAACAAGCACTAAACTCACCCAAAATCCCCAAAAACTCACGCTAAAAAGTGCTACCAAAACAGCAATCAAATAAAACAAAATCCCAAGTAAAATAAGCCTAAACGGACTTAAATTTTTCATAAAAAACGCTAAAAATAAGCTTGGTGCATACATAGCTATGAAGTGCCACACAAGCACACTTTTAGCTTCGTCATAGCTAAATTTATATTCACTCATCGCAAGCGGCGCTGCGTTCATAATGAGCGTCATAAATGCAAATCCAAAAGCACAAGCTAGCGTAGCAAGAATAAAATTTGGCTCTTTTAAGCAAGTTAGTAAAGGGACTTTTTGAGATTGTTTTTTAGTATTTGGTGAAGTAAGCGTTAATGGCAGAGTAATAGCAAAATTGATAGCACAAAGCAAAAGCGCAAATAAAAATGAGCCAACAAAAGGTGTATCAAATATCAAAGTGCCGATGTTTGCCAAATTTGGTCCTAAAATACCACCCATTATCCCACCTGCTACGACAAAGGCTGTAGCTCTGTTTTTGTCATTTTGCGTAGCTAAATTTAGAGCTTTATTAACTAAAAATCTATAAAATTGATTGAGCACAGTAAAAAATCCGAGCAAAAAAGTCGCAAAACAAAATAGATAAAATAGCCCAGACACTAGTGAAAACATAGCAAAACCAGCGCCCAAACAACCAATCAAAGAAGCATATAAAAATACCTTTTTTCTACCAAATTTTTGCATTAAATTTGATGAAAAAAATACAGCTATAAAAGCCCCGCAAAGCGTAGCAGAGATAGGAAGCGAGGCAAAACTACTATTATAACAATGCAGACAAGCCTTAGCATACAAAATATCATCAAGCAGCCACTTTCCAGCTAATCTACTACTAAAAGTTAGCAAAGAGACAACAGCTCCACTAAAACCTTGGCCTAAAAGCAATAAAATGATATTTTTGTTTAGGAGCATAAAAATCTCCTTATTGATTTAAATTTATGAATTTAATTGATTTGATTAAATATTACAATCAGTGTTTTTTATAAAAAATAATGCGTTATTGTCGCACCAATCAAAAAGACAAGAGTTGTTGGTCACTACTTAAAAATGTAACTTATTTATTTTATTAATTTCTTAATATATTTTTAAAAAAGATGATATTCTATACTACTTGATTTTATCATAAGCGAAATTATACCTTGAATTTACTATAATGGTCTTTAAATTTGATTATTAGGTTTAGCATTTGGATTTCTTTTTTATAGAATATCGTGATCCTATTTTTGGGCTAATTGTTCTTTTTGCTGCAGTTCTTTTAGTCGCTATCTCAAGCTATGCTTTGGGAATTTGGGGTGTAAAAGATGAAAATCGCAGTATAGAAAAATTTGTCAAAAAATTTGAAAACTCTAGCGGTCTTAGCCAAAACCATTACAAAAAACGCGAAAGTCAAAACATACGAAACATACTTCATCAATCCCCCCCCCAATTTTATTTTATAGTAAAAAACAATATTTAACATAGCAAAAGTATGAAAAACGCATACTTTTGCCATAAATTTAATAAAATCCTAAAACTTTCCACCAAACCAAACCGGCCAAAATCATCACGACCATATTCACAACCGACATAACAAAACCAATGCCCCACCATTTTTTGAGACTAACGTAGTTAGTACCAAAGATGACCGGTGCAGTTCCTGTAGCATAATGTGTTATACCCATCATCACATTTCCAGCTGTAATCATAATAAATGCATACAAAAGCGGTGGTGCGCCAAGTGCAAGACCTGCGCTATAAAATACAAAAAACATTGCCGAAATATGTGCAGTTGTCGAAGCAAAAAAGTAGTGTGAATACAAAAACGCAACCGATAAAAATAGCATAATCGAAATCTCGCCAAGACCTAAATTTAGTGCTAATTGTTGTAAATTTGAAGCCAAAAATGTCGTTACTTCAAGTTTGCCAAGCATAGTTGCCATCATAACAAGTGCAGAGAACCAAACAAGCGTATTCCATGCGGCTTTTTGGGCTAAAATTTCATCAAAACCCAAAACACCAGTCACCAACACGACACTAAGACCTAAAAATGCGATAGTTGTGGCATTTAGCGTGATTCCAAACAAAAATCCAAATGCACCAGCCCAAAGTATAAGTAAAAATAAAAATACGCCAAACATAATCTTTTCATCGCGCCTCATCGCACCTAGCTGTGCAAGTTTTTCTTTGGCAAAAGCTCTAGCATTTGGGGTGGATTTGATCTCTGGTGGCGATAAAAAATAAATCACCAAAGGCATAATCATCATCGCTAAAATTCCCGGCACAAACATACCCAAAGCCCATTGAATCCAGCTGATCGAAATATCTAAATTTGTAGCTTTTGCGACAAGATCTACGACCAAAGGATTTGGCGCAGTTGCGGTAATAAACATTGCTGAGCTGATCGGATTTGCTTGAAAATTTACAAGTGACAAATATGTTCCGATTTTGTTTTGTGTGCCATCTTCTGGCGTACTTTTGAAGCTTTTTGAGATCGCTTGAACAATCGGATTTATGATAGCTCCAGCCCTAGCTGTATTTGACGGCGTGACCGGTGCTAAAATCGTCTCGCTAAGTGCGATTGAATAGGCAATTCCAAGCGTTTTTTTACCAAAAATAGAGATAAAATAATATGCAAGTCTTTCGCCAAGCCCTGTTTTTATGATGCCTTTAGCTACGATGATTGAAATAACAATGAGCCAAATTAACGCATTTGAAAAGCCACTTAAAGCATCGTTTATACCGGTTTTGGCTTTGAGTTTCCACTCAGCAGCTTTGACTTTTTTGTCTATTTCTTTTTGACTAAATTTATTCAACGCAATACTATTTAAAACAGAAATCTCACTACCATCTAAAAGCTTTGAATTTGCCGTTTTTGTCGTGTTTTTAAGATGCAAAGCTGATAATTCTTTTAGCAAATTTTCACCTTTATTTTGTGAGTTTATCTCGATTTTTAGATCGTTTAGTGCATTTTTAAGAGCTAAAATTTTAGCGTTTAAAATCTGTTTTTTTAACTCCATTTTATCAATATCAACTTTGTCTGCTAATGCAGTAAGTGTCTTGATCTGAGTTTGTCTAAGAGTGCTTTGTGGCGTCGTGATTCCAGTAATAGCGACGATTGCGATCGCTATCAAACAGATCGCACCAAGTGGCATAATGGCAAAAATGATAGCCAAAATGACAGCTATAAATAAACCCAAAAAATGCCACGCATTGTCTTCTAGACCATGTGGCGTAGGTAAAACAAAAAACACCGCAGCGATTAAAACACAAATCACAAGAGATAGAATTTTGCATCCGCTCATTTATTCTCCTTTTTAAGCATTTCAAAATTAACTAGATTGTATAATACTTAGCTTTAACTTAAAATTGTATATAAAATATAATTAAATAAATTTGCATAAAGGGAAATTTATGGGTTTAAAAAGCGATAAATGGATACGCCAAATGAGCTTAGAACACAAAATGATAACTCCATTTTGCGAAGAGAATAT
>NZ_MJKG01000014.1:0-4223 GCF_002139545.1 Campylobacter sp. P0103
ACAAAAACTTCCAAATAGGTGCTTATAGCAATGAAACTGCAAAAGTAAGTATAGGTGCTACAAACTCAAATACTATAGGGCATACTAGGTTTGAGACTACAAGAAATGCTGTTGTATCTAATATTTCAAATGTTAATGATTTAACTGTAAAACTTAGCGGAATTGATGGCTATCCAAATGGTTACACTTTTCAAGTTATACCAGGTAATGTATTAAGAACTGATGGCTATAAAGCCGTAGCTGATATGATGAATGGCGTTTCAGATAAAACCGGTATTAGGGCAAAGGTTAATAATACTCAAATTATGAGTCAGGCTGTAGCTGCTGGAACTATTAAAGGTCTTACTATCAATGGCGTAACAATAGGTAATATTAAAACTCAAGTAAACGATGCCGACAATGCTTTAACTGCAGCAATTAACGCTAAAAAAGATGAAACTGGAGTAGAAGCAAGCTTGCAAAATGGTCGTCTAGTATTAGCTGCTAAAGANGCCATTTCAACAGGTGCTACTGCCTTAATGGGTGCTAAAGCTGGTGCTTCAATGGCCAGTATATCTACAGGTAAAAATGCTCATAGTGCTGGTTTAGTAATGTTAGGTCAAATTACCTTTATTCGCCAAGATGCTAGAGACATTAAAATCGGTTTAAATGGTATGTCTACAATATCAGGATTAGGTTTTAGCGATGCTGTTATATCACTTGCTAGTGAGGCATCTAAAGCCTATAACCAGGCTAGTGTAAATTTAAAATATATGAATGCTGGAACAATAACCAAAGAAATGGCTCAAGCTATGGGCTTTTTTGATGGTAATGTTTCTCAAGCAAATTTATATACAGACCAAGCTGGTGGCGTAAATACATATGGTGGTGCTCAAGCTATGGTTGATGTAGCTGAAGCAGCTAGAAAAACTCTAGATAAGCTAAGAGCTGACCTAGGTTCAGTACAAAATCAATTAGTAGCTACTATAAATAATATTACAGTTACCCAAGTAAATGTAAAATCAGCTGAATCTCAAATAAGAGATGTAGACTTTGCTAGTGAGAGTGCAAACTTCTCTAAATTTAACATACTAGCCCAAAGCGGAAGCTACGCTATGAGTCAGGCAAATGCTGTACAGCAAAATATATTAAGACTACTACAGTAGCTTAAATTTAAATCTTTAATAGCTTAAATTTACTCGCAATGCTTAGCCATTGCGAGGGTTTATATACAATATATCAATCTTTTTATATTATTAATTAAAATGGATTTATAAATTAGGGTAATTGATAAAAATTACTAAAAATACAAAAATAATACTCTAAATACTACTAAAATATCTAAAACCATTAATCCTATAAGATCACAACCTCGCAACGCAACTCTATACCAAAAAGCTCAGCTACACGGTTTTTGGCTAAATTTATCAACTCTATTGCATCATTAAAGCTTCCATTGCCATAATTGATTAAAAAATTTGCATGAATTTCGCTAAAGCCGCATCCGCCGATCCTATAGCCTTTCATTCCAGCAACCTCTAAAAGTCGCCCAGCATGATCGCCAGCAGGATTGGTAAAGCATGAGCCAAAGCTCGCACCTTTTGGCTGATTGGAGCGCTTTTGATTGAGTTTATTGCTTAGAACTTCATCAAATTCACGTATAATTTTAAAACTAGCCTCAAATATCACTCCATCAATATTTGAGTGGCGGTAGCTAAATCCACACTCATTAGCTAGTGTTACTCCTTTAGATGTTGTGATATTTAAGAGCAAATTTGAAATCTCATACTCTTTTACTCCAGCATTCATCTTTATCATTCCACCAAGGGTTCCAGGAATTTTTTTAACAAATTCAAAGCCGCCAATATTGTTATCTTTAGTAAATTTATATATTTTTGAGCTTGGAGTTTTAGCACCAATTTTTAGTACGCCATTTTCTAGTTTGATATAGTCAAATTCGCTTCCTAAAATTCCCATTTTAGGTGGATTTGGCGAGATTAGCAAATTATTTGCTCCGCCAATTATCACTCCATCAAACTCACGCATTTTATCTAGCACTTCTACATCAAAAATTCCACCAATGCGTACTGAGCTGTACTTACTAAAATCAATTTTCATTGGATAAATGTTGGTATCATATTTAATATTCGTTCAGTAAAATCAATCATTTGTCCCATCATCCACGGCATTAAAAAGATTATTACCACCACAACCAAAATTATCTTTGGTACAAAGCTTAGCGTCATCTCGTTAATCTGTGTAGTAGCTTGAAAAATGCTAATTAGCAAACCAGCTACCAATCCAGCCATAAGCATAGGCAGACTAATCATTAGTGCTAGTTTAAAGGTCTCAACGCCTAGACCGATTAGATCGCCTTGCATTAGCTATTCCTACTATTTAGATACTCAGTTGGTATGAGATTTGGCTGAGATTTGATTAAATTTGAATAAACCCCACTCTCATATCCGATTTCAAAAAGCCTATCTACTGCACGCAGCTGAAGATCGCTCATACTGATAGATTCAGCATTTGCATAAAGCCCTAGATACTTTTGCAAACTTGTATCATCTACACGCACTAGCTTACGCTCTAGTAGCATAGAGCTTAATATTTTTTTATTATCGTGTGCGATTTGTACGGCCTTTGTCAGTACCGATTCGCACTCTATAGCATCACTTAGCGGCAGACTGCGTCTAAGAGCCATACCGCCAAGTGGTAATGGTAGACTATCATCGCCTCTAAGTTCACACCAAATATCCCAAATTTCACGCTCTACACATAGTTCATCACTAAAGCTAAGAATACTCTCATGAATTAGCACGCCAGCATCAACTTCACCGCTTAGTACAGCATTTTCGATATCTAAGAAATTCTTATAAACTATCCTAGCCTTTGGATATGCGATTTTAAAAAGTAGAGCATTTGTGGTGTATTGTCCGCTTAGTGCGACTTTGAAATTTGGCTTTAGAGTTGTATGTTTTTTCTTAATTAGCTTTGGGCCGTATCCATTGCCAAAGCTTACTGCTGTTCGTAGTAAAGCATAATCTTTAACTATAAATGGATAAAGAGCAAAACTAATGGCCGTAGCATCAAATTCGCCACGCAAAGCTGCTTGATTAAGCGTCTCTATATCATCAGCTTTAGAGCTAAACTGCAAAATCTCACTACCAACCCAGCCTAAATTTATAGCGCTATACATAAAGATATCATCAGCATCTGGTGAGTGAGCTACTCTTATATTTTTCAATTTCATCCTTTGCATTTTGGCTAATTTTACTTAAATTTATCTAAATTTCTAATATATTGCCGTATCAAAAATATGGCTTACTTTTCCACCAAAATGGATAGTCTCTCCATCAAATCTAAGATTTAAAATCTCACCGCTTCTTGGCATAACTTCTATTTTATCATTTAGTCCAAATCGCTCAAATCCAGTAAAAAATGAAGCTGCCATTCCAGTGCCACAGGCATTTGTCTCATTTTCAACACCACGCTCAAAGGTGCGCACTAATAGTCTTTGGCCATCAAATTTGGCATAATTTACATTTGCGTTATATTGTTGGCGCATAGTTTTGCAAATTTCTAGATCAAATTTATCCAAATCATCCACAAAGCTTACTAAATGCGGCACTCCAGTATTATAAAAGTTCCATTCTAATCCCATTTGAGTAAATGGTTCGCTTAACTTTTTTTGCTCGCTTAGAGTGACTTCGACATGGTCTTTTGCAATGGTAGCGCCAATAATTCCAGCACCAGTTTCAAAGGTGCAAACAGCATCGCAAATTTGGTTTTTATATGCATAAAGTGCAGCGGCCCTACTACCGTTGCCACACATTGCTGCTATACTTCCATCGCTATTGTAAAACTCCCACGCAAAATCACACTGATTATTTGATTGTTTGATAATAATCATTCCATCTGCGCCAACTCCACTAAATCTATCGCAAAGACGCACAGCTAGTTCCGAGCGGTTACTTGCAGCAAATTTAGCATTATTAATGGCCTGGAAAATAACAAAATCATTACCGCTTGCGTTATATTTTGAAACTTGCATAAATATCCTTAAAATGGTTAAATTTTCAAATTTTAGCATAAATTAAATTCAAAGTTGCTTTTTTAATATATTTTTACTCCATCCCCTCAAATAAATTACACCCCATAATATTTTAATATCTCACCCAATCCAATCTAAATTCCACTCTAAAAATTATAAAATACCCAAATCATAAATCTACAATATCTAA
>NZ_MJKG01000015.1:0-1981 GCF_002139545.1 Campylobacter sp. P0103
TCTCTTCGCAAAATGGAGTTATCATTTTGTGTTCTAAGCTCATTTGGCGTATCCATTTATCGCTTTTTAAACCCATAAATTTCCCTTTAAAATTAAATTGTAAGATTATAGCAATTTCTACTTTAAACTAAAGTTTAGCTTATTATTTAGATAATTTGGTTAGAAT
Organism: Campylobacter sp. P0103; assembly: GCF_002139545.1. Taxonomy (NCBI): domain Bacteria; kingdom Pseudomonadati; phylum Campylobacterota; class Epsilonproteobacteria; order Campylobacterales; family Campylobacteraceae; genus Campylobacter; species Campylobacter sp. P0103. The sequence goes on from NZ_MJKG01000015.1 coordinate 167, forward strand.
TATGGAATTTTACTTAATTTAAGGAGAATTTATGACAAGAGATGAGATTAAAGAGCTTATGAGCTTTTTTGATGAGACAAACATTAATAAAATTAAGATAAAAGATGGTGATTTCGTAATCGAGCTAGAAAAACACGAGCCATGCGAGCAAATAGCCCCAGCCCCAGCTTGCCCTCCAATCCCAGCCCCAGCCCCAATCAATGTAGTAGTAAATGAAAAAACAGTAACTACTTCAACAGCAACTGATACATTAAACGCACCGATGGTAGGGACATTTTATATAGCTCCAAGTCCAGGCGCTCCAAGCTTTGTTAAGGTAGGTCAAACAGTGAAAAAAGGCGACACTATAGGCATTATAGAAGCGATGAAAATTATGAATGAGATTGAAGCTGAGTTTGATTGTAGAATTACAAAAGCCCTAATCGCAGATGGCCAACCGGTGGAATTTGGTATGGCGTTATTTGAGGTTGAAAAACTATGAGAGAGATTAAAAGAATCCTAATAGCAAATCGTGGTGAAATAGCCCTTAGAGCACTTAGAACTATCCAAGAGATGGGCAAAGAAGCAGTTGTAGTGCATTCTACAGCTGATAAAGATGCTCTTTATGTCAAATACGCTGATGCTAGTATCTGTATAGGCGGTGCTAGAAGTAGCGAGAGCTATCTACATATCCCAGCTATTATCACAGCTTGCGAGATTAGCGAAGCTGATGCGATATTTCCAGGTTATGGATTTTTGAGTGAAAATCAAAATTTCGTAGAAATTTGCGAAAAGCACAATATCAAATTTATAGGCCCAAGCGTAGAGGCTATGGCTTTAATGAGTGATAAAAGCAAAGCCAAACAGATGATGATGAGAGCGGGAATTCCAGTTGTACCAGGTAGTGATGGCGCTATCAAAGATATAGAAGCAGCTAAGAAACTAGCTACTCAAATAGGCTATCCAGTGATTATAAAAGCAGCCGCAGGTGGCGGTGGCCGTGGTATGAGAGTGGTAGAGAAAGAAGAGGATTTAGAAAAGAGCTTTTGGTCAGCTGAAAGCGAGGCTATGAGTGCCTTTGGTGATGGAACAATGTATATGGAAAAATATATCTCAAATCCACGCCACATAGAGGTCCAAGTCCTAGGCGATGAGTATGGCAATGTAATCCATGTGGGTGAGAGAGATTGCTCAATGCAACGCCGCCATCAAAAATTAATAGAAGAGAGCCCAGCAGTAATTTTGGATGATAAAACTAGGGCCCAACTCCACCAAACAGCCGTAAATGCTGCTAAAGCCATAGGATATACGGGTGCTGGGACTTTTGAGTTTTTATACGATCAAAGGGATAATAAATTTTATTTTATTGAGATGAATACAAGACTTCAAGTCGAGCATTGTGTGAGCGAAATGTGTAGCGGATTAGACCTAATAGAGTGGATGATACGAATCTCACAAGGCGAGAGATTGCCAGAGCAAAAAGATATCAAATTAAGTGGCCACTCAATAGAGTGTAGAATCACAGCCGAAGACCCAAAAAGCTTTACCCCAAATCCAGGTAAAATCACAAAATATGTTGCCCCAGGCGGTAGAAATGTCAGAATGGATAGCCATGTCTATGAGGGTTATAGCGTTCCGCCGTATTATGATAGCATGATAGGCAAATTAATCGTCCATGATATAGATAGAAATAGAGCTATTGCTAAGATGAAAGTCGCACTTGATGAGCTAATCATACAAGGGATTAAAACAACCAAAGATTTTCATATAAATATGATGAATAATGATGATTTTATCAATAATTTATATGATACAAACTATTTAGCAAAGCATTAA
>NZ_MJKG01000016.1:0-1314 GCF_002139545.1 Campylobacter sp. P0103
AAAATGCTGATTCTAGAAGAGCTCTTCAAAATGATATTAGCAGACTTCTTGAAGAACTAGATATGATAGCTACTACTACAAGCTTTAATGGCCAACAACTACTAAATGGAAATTTTTCAAACAAAAACTTCCAAATTGGTGCTTATAGTAATGAAACAGCTAAAGTAAGTATAGGTGCTACAAACTCAAATACAATTGGGCATACTAGGTTTGAGACACTAAAAAATGTTGTAGCTTCTAATATTTCTCAAATGGCAGATGCAGTTGTAAAACTTAGCGGAATCGATGGATATCCGGGTGGTTATGTATTTCAAACTATTAGCGCAAAAACATTACAAACAGATGGTTTAAAAGCTGTAGCTGAAATGATGAATGGCGTAAGCGATAAAACTGGTATAAGAGCTGAAGTTAATAATACTCAAATTTTTGGCCAAGCAATTGCTGCTGGTACAATTAAAGATTTTATGATTAATGGCGTAAAAATCGGAAATATTACCGTAAAAGCTAATGATTCTGACAATGCTTTAACTGCAGCAATTAACGCTAAAAAAGATGAAACCGGAGTAGAAGCAAGCCTAGAAAATGGTCGTCTAGTCCTAGCTGCTAAAGATGGTAGAGCTATTAGACTTGGTTCAACATCTACTGGTGCTACTACTGTATTTGGTGCTAAAACGGGTGCTTCATTAGCTGGAGATGCGCATTCGGCTGGTACGGTTTATTTAGGTCAAATCACATTTATTCGCCAAGATGCTAGAGATATTAAAGTTGGTTTAGGTGGTATATCCTTAGTATCTGGTTTTACTGCTGGTGACGCTATGATAACCGCTGCTAATGCATCAACTGGTTATGCTCAAGCTTCTGTAAATTTAAAATATATGAATTCAGGAACAATTAGCTTTGAAACTGCTAAGGCTATGGGCTTCTTTGCTGGTGGTTTCTCGGCAGTGTATGGTACAGCTGCTCAAGCCGGTGGCGTAAATACTTATGGTGGTGCCCAGGCTATGGTGGATGTAGCTGAAGCAGCTAGAAAGACTCTAGACAAGCTAAGAGCTGACCTAGGTTCAGTACAAAATCAATTAGTAGCTACTATAAATAATATTACAGTTACCCAAGTAAATGTAAAATCAGCTGAATCTCAAATAAGAGATGTAGACTTTGCTAGTGAGAGTGCAAACTTCTCTAAATTTAACATACTAGCCCAAAGTGGAAGCTACGCTATGAGCCAGGCAAATGCTGTACAACAAAATATATTAAGACTACTACAGTAGCTTAAATTTAAATCTTTAATAGCTTAAATTTACTCGCAATGCTTAG
>NZ_MJKG01000017.1:0-944 GCF_002139545.1 Campylobacter sp. P0103
CAAAGAAGCATTATCTAAAAAAGAAAAAGATATTAGTAGCTTAGAAATAAACTACCAAAAAGCCCTAAACACGAAAAACCATCTAAGCTATAAGTTAGGAGCTGCTCTAATAAAAGCCGATAAAAACTGGTATAAAGGTGGATATTTTAAATTTATATTTGAGGTTATGAGAATTAAAAAGGAGCATAGAAATAGAGGGCAAATTTAGAAGATGGTTTATATTGCTCTTAAAATATAATGTAAATTTATTAAATTCAAGAGACAAAATTTTACTATATAATTATAGTAAGTACTAATAGTATCCCAAGCAAAGAGTCTCAGTGATTTTAATTCTCTTTTCAAATGGTGTAGGTGAAAAATATTTACATTTTTCGATATAAATATGGGCTGAATATGGAAGATCAAGATCATCATAGAGTTTTTTTAGATTAACGAATTTAAATTTATCAACCATTTTGATCTCGAGCATACTATGAAGAGCTGAGTTATTAGAAGCTACTAAATGCGAGTTAGATATACCTGTAAATGAGCAAAATGCGCTTGCTAACACAAACCCATCTAAATTAGAGCAATAATTTATTGCATATTGATATTTCTGTGGGATAGATTTTTTGTGCAAAAAGAGCGTTCTAGAGTCTTGATAACTTGCTGCAACAATACTTTTCCAGAATTTATACGCACCATTTGAAAGTTTACATGCGTTTGCAAATTCGCAATTTAATACATAATTATCTAAAAAAGTATTTGATGGCAATGTAAATTTAATCATATTTTCTCCAAAATTTTATTAATTTTACTAAATTTTTAACCAAATTTGCAAATTTCTTTAAATTTTTTAGAATTTTCCCTAATATTTAATCTTTTTTTAAGCATATCTCTTATATAATTCCAGCTCACGAATTGAGAAACACCTTAACCTTCTGAAAAGCTTGGTTAAATCATTT
>NZ_MJKG01000018.1:0-919 GCF_002139545.1 Campylobacter sp. P0103
TTTTTCTTCATTAGAATAAAAACTAAAATTATCTTTATTAATATTGTCTTTAATAAACCAAATCAAATCATATAAAATAGTTTGTTGGTTGTTTGACTTTAATGCACAATATAGATATTGTTCTACATCAGATATATCTATATTTTCAGAATTTTCCAAAATATATCTATATCTACAAGATGCTTCATAAAAGCACTCGTGCTCTAAGGCATCTTTAGCTTTTTGCCTTATTTGCTCTATTGTAATTTTTGATTCATATGGTTTATCAAGCTCTACTATTGCTTGATATATCCTCTCACAACACTTACCATCTCTAAAAGCAAATGTATTTTCTATATTTGATTTATATGGCTCACCTACTTGACAATTATTTTTTACTAAATTTTCTAACTCTATTAAAAACTCTTCTTGAGTAGTGACAACAGGGCCAAAACCATCTCTTTTATAATCAAAATATCCTTTAGTATAAGTATGACTATTAAAGAACTCTTCTTCATCAAATTGATAGTAGATTACTGGTTTTTTAAGATATCCCATTTCAAAGGCTACTGATGAATAATCTGTTATCATCATACTAGAGTTAGCAAATAGATCTTGCAAGCTTGCATCAGTATCTGCTATATCTACAAAATCAGGAATAGTAAAATCATTAAGATATGGCATTATATTTGGATGTGGATTAAAGATTATTTTATAATTATATTTTTCATATATATTTTTTAGCATGTTACTATTTAATACATCATTCCATTTTATATAATACTCGCTATCTTTAAATCCTTCTTTAAACTCTCTTTTAGATGAATTCTGAGTAACTCCTACCAAAGCCTTTCTCCATGTTGGCATAATAAGAATTTGCTTAGTGTTTGTTTTATTTTTCTCAAGTAGAGAGTCATGTCTAGCAAAGCCTGTTAAGACT
>NZ_MJKG01000019.1:0-628 GCF_002139545.1 Campylobacter sp. P0103
AAATTCAAAGCTCTAACAAGTCCTGTAAAATTGTTTTAAATATTAAAACTTGATTGTGACTTTTAACAATGGTAATTTAAGTAACTTTACTTTTCAAAGCTAAATAAGATTAACTTGAAATGTGAGTGGAATTATACAATATTAATATTAAAATAAGCTTAAATATAAAACAATTTTCAGAAAATATTATAATTTTTTGAAAATTTGTACTAAAATCTAGTTAAATAATTAAAAATTTAATATTATTAAAAATTTTTAATACAAAATGAAGCAATTTTAGGTAAATCAAAAAATATAAGAATATAATATTTGAAAAATAGAAATTATAAATTTTAATCAAACAACATTAGATTTTAAAAAATTTAATTAACAAAGATCTTGAGAATTATAAATATAATATACTAATATGAAAAATAAAAACGGATAAAAATAAATAATGGTGGGCCTAACAAGACTTGAACTTGTGACCTCACCCTTATCAGGGGTGCACTCTAACCAGCTGAGCTATAGGCCCTTAATAACTACTTTTAAAAATCAATCTCTCAAACCTAAACAAGTGTGATTGAGACTCCTCTTAAGCGATAATTGTGAGATTATCACTTTGTACTCTAGAAAGGAGGTGATCCAA